>NZ_JBEUEL010000004.1:0-134389 GCF_041725775.1 Pueribacillus sp. YX66
TTGTCATATCGCCCTCGGTGTAACAGATGAAGGTGATCGTGAAATCGTTGGTTTCATGATTCAAAATGGTGAAAGTGAAGCATCTTGGTCCACTTTCTTTGATGATTTGAAAAATCGCGGGTTGTCTGACACACAACTTGTTATTTCTGATGCTCATTCTAGGTTAGTATCAGCGATTCGTAAATCTTTCACAGGTGTTTCCTGGCAGAGATGTCAAGTGCATTTCATGCGAAACATCTTAAGTATTATCCCTAAAAAGGATTCCAAAACCTTTCGTGAAGCTGTTAAAGCAATCTTTCGATTCTCAGATATTCAATTAGCTAGAGCAACGAAAAACGAACTGTTACGTGCCTACGCGGACAATAAAAAGTATGAGAAAGCCTGCCAAAAATTAGATGAAGGCTATTTGAAGATGCTCTTCAATACACTTTGGTCATTAAATTGAGTCTTGGACCTAGATTTAATCTAGTCCCAAAATCGCCCCAATTTACCCCCTAAAATAGCCCCAAATCATGCATTATCTTACAATCCAAAAAAAGCCCCAAAACCTTGATATATCAAGGATTTTAAGGCTTTCAATACTACAGTATGCATTGCGTAAAAGTTAACGTGAGTAGAACTCAACAATAAACGCTTCCGTAATTTCAGCAGGCAATTCTGAACGTTCTGGGTAACGAGTGAATGTGCCTTCTAATTTTTCCTGATCAAATGTTAAGTAGTCAGGAACGAAACTGTTTAATTCAAGTGCTTCTTTAATGATATCTAAGTTTCGTGATTTCTCGCGAACGCTAATCGTTTGACCTGGTTGTAAACGATATGATGGGATGTCAACGCGTTGACCATCAACGAGAATATGACCGTGGTTTACGAGTTGACGAGCTTGGCGACGCGTACGTGCTAAGCCAAGACGATATACGATGTTATCAAGGCGAGATTCGAGAAGAATCATGAAGTTCTCACCGTGAACACCTTTCATTTTTCCAGCTTCGTCAAATGTACGACGGAATTGACGCTCGTTTAACCCATACATGTGACGTAATTTTTGTTTCTCTTGTAATTGTAGTCCATATTCAGAAAGCTTTCTTCGTTGATTAGGTCCGTGTTGTCCAGGTGGATAAGGACGTTTTTGAAGTTCCTTTCCAGTGCCACTTAAAGAAATACCTAATCGACGAGAAAGTTTCCAAGTTGGTCCAGTATAACGAGCCATGAAAGCTCCTCCTTAATCACTTGTTTTGTTGTAAAACAGAAACAGTGTTCGTAATCCCGACGTTTGCCCATTTTATTTTCACACACCTTCACTTCGACAGCGAGAAGTTACACAGTGCACCTCACTCATTCGCAGCCGCGGATCAAAAAGTTTAAAACTCATAATTGACCCAATAGAATGAGAAATAAAATGAACTCAAACGAAGTTTACGCTAGCTGTCTTATTTTACACAAATTTAAGTATAGGTTTTTTTTTGATAAGAGTCAAGAACATGAAAAACGCTTTAAGGATTATACTTGAAATAAAAAACACGAAGCAACTAAAATGTAGTATGATAGAAGTAGGACTTTTGAACGTATGGTGATAGCTTGCTAGAGTGAGGTGAAGGCCGTGACGAGTCATCATAAAGAGACTTATATCCATAATAATGAATTTGAGCGTTTGTTTCACTTAACGAAAAAACTTCTTTCTATATCACGATCGAATGAAGTATTGAGCGAATTTATTCAAGCCCTTTTAGATTTTTATCCCGAATCTCGCATGTTTTTATTATTAACACATGAAGACAATCAATATACCGATTTGCCAATTGCATATTTTGAGCGGAATATTAAGTTCAAAAATGAAGTAGCATTTCGAGCATATCAAACGGGAACGATTCAAGTTGATGAAAAAAACGATGAGCGCATGTTGCATATCCCTTTAAAAGGGTTGCAAGCAATGTATGGTGTTTTGCAGTTAACATTGCCAACATCGAAAGTGATAGAGGAAGCGGATTTTGAAATTTTGAAACATTTAGCGGATGTCTCTGGTAATGCGTTTGAAAAGGCACGGCTTCAAGAACAATTAAATCAGCGGCTTGATGATCTTAATTTGCTGAACGAAACGTCCCATACGTTAAATTCTAATCTTCGTTTAACGGATACAGTGGAGTATATGACGAAGCAAATTCAATCATCCATTCAAGCTGAGCAAGTCGGATTCTTTTTTTATAATCGCTACGGCGAAATTGAAACGTTAACGGGTTCTAGTGAATATTTTTTTGAGAAAAATTCAGAAATGCTCGTTGTTAAAATAAGTGAAGAAGTGAAAAAGCGAAAAGAAGCATTTATGATTACCGATATGAAAAATGGAAATATCGAGTCAATGTATCAATCACTTTTGGCAGTTCCGATGATCCATGATCGAGAGCTGAAAGGCGCTGCGATTGTCTTGCATCATGATCCCTATTATTTTACATTTGAGCAGTTTAAATTGCTCCAATCACTTATCTATCATTTCACTTTAGCATTTATAAACTCGATGCTACACGAAGAAATGGAACAATTAGCGATTACGGATCAATTAACACGTTTATATTCTCGAAATTATTTGGACGAAAAAATTAACGAATCGATGGAAAAAGACTGTTTGGGGACGTTCATTTTATTTGATATTGACGATTTTAAACAAGTGAATGATACGTACGGACATTTAACAGGTGATGACGTCATTATTCAAGTCGCTAATATTATCTTGAAGAATAAACGAGAAACAGATATTGCTGCACGATGGGGTGGTGAGGAACTTGCACTTTATTTGCCATCTGTCGATGTGAACAAAGGGTTGAAAATTGCGAAACGACTCGTAAAAGCTGTGCAACAGAGTACAAGCCCTTCCGTTACGATTTCGGGAGGAGTGACGTATTGGAGTGCAAAAAAATCCGAAGATACAGTGACAAAACTATTTAATCGTGCTGATCAGGCGCTTTATGAAGCGAAACGTTCCGGGAAAAACCGCATCGTAGTAGATTCATCCACTTCTAGCGACAATCTTCTACATGAAGAGTAGGAATCTAGTTGCAATTTGTCGTACGATTCTGCTAGGAATTTGTAGTTAAAAGGTGGAAAATATAAATAACGACAAGCGACTCCTAGTAGAATGAAATTAGGTGGGATAAATATGGATGAACGAATGACGAGGCAAAATATTTGTAACGCAGCCGTATCATTGTTCAATACGAAAGGTTTTACTGGAACGTCTGTAAGAGAAATCGCGAAAAAGGCAAATGTAAATGTCTCGCTGATTTCCTATTATTTTAATGGGAAACAAGGTTTACTAGAAACTTTAATGGAATCTTTTTTCGAAGCGTATATCAAAGTTTTAGAAAATGCCTATGAATTAAGCGATACACTTTCAACTCGAAACTGTATTCGTAAATCGATTTTTGACTTGCTTAACTATCAACAGGAAAATAGCCGCCTTGCTCGATTTGTTCATCGTGAAACGACGATCGACTCTACGTTGACAAGAGAGATTATGGCTATTTACTTACGGAAAGAAAAGTTTTATTGGCAAAAGTTGTTTGAACAAGGTTTTCGTTCAGGTGAATTGACGAAACGTGATCTCGATTTCACGATCATCCAATTAAAAGGGATGATTACGATGCCGTTTAGTAACCCGCAATACGTTGAAGAAATTTTTCATCTTTCACCAACTGAACAGTACTTTATACGGAAATATGGATTGTATATCGTTCAATGGCTTGACGAACGATTTTCATGCCATGAAAAACAGAAGCAAAAAGCAGATGTTGGATAATGTGAAAGCAACATGCTCCCTTAAGTTTGTTGGGAGCCTGTTGCTTTATTTCAATCCTTTCGGAACTGTCGTTTTATCGTGCAAATAAAGTTGTTGAAAGCCTTGACCTAATCCTTTTACACTATGTGCATCCGAACCATAAATTAGTGGAATGCCACGTTTGACCGCTTCATTAATAATCCATCCGGATGGATAAGCTTCTTTGCATAGCGGTTTCGTCAAACCAGCCCCATTATAGTCGAGTTCAAACCCTTTAATTTCGACTAAGTCTAATATTTCCATGATTGCGTTTTTGTTCGTTTTTTCATAAGGAAATTGCTTTTGAAATTTACGCACGAGTGTCATATGGCCAATTCTTCTCGGTTTGTGCTCTCCTAAGTCTGCGAGTATCGACTGTTTAACAGTATGAAAATATTTTTTATAAACAGCATCAACGGTTCCCGCTTTTTCAACAATTTGAGCAAACATTTCTGGACTGAAGTCTAAACAAAAATAATCATTTTGAAAGTGTAAAAAATGCACGGATAAAATCGCATCATCTAAATATTTTCCCCATTTTGAAAGAAATGCCCGTATATCTCTATCAAAACCTTCGATATAATCAACTTCAAGACCAATATTTATAGTGATTTTCGATTCGAAGTCTTTTTTTAACCTCGTTAACGTCTCAACGTATGCATCCATATCGATAAGGCGCATTCCGCTATCTTGATCAGGAGTCGGATCAATAAATGAAGAAGGAAGCGGTGCATGTTCAGTGAACGTTAACCCTTGAATGCCAAGTTCAATCGCTCGTTCTATGTAAGCTTCAAAAGAATCGCTTGTCCCGTGGGGACAAAAAGGAGTATGTACGTGTCCATCGTAACGGATCATTTATTATCCCACCTTTTATTATTAAAATCCAACAATTAAAAGAGAATTTTGACAAAAAATGTAGGAAACCGATACTCAAATGAGTGGTTACATGGTATCATAATAGCAAGATATTATGAAAAAGACGAAGACTTTATTTAAAGCGAGGTTTAGGCTCACATAAGTGGGTCATGCAAATGTTGCCACAGGACTCAAACAATGCTCCGTCGAGTATGCTGTACTAAAGAGTAAACCGAGAACAATACATCCTCGAATCATTATCGGGTGTCTCGAACGTGGCGTACTTAGTCTGCCTGCCTAATAAATCACTAATGGGTAGCGACACTTATCAATTTTTAGCGTGTGTTTGAATAATCAACGGATACTTGACATGCTGAAACAGAAGCCTGTCATTTTACTATACACAGGTTGCTTTGTTTTATCACTTTGAAGGATGCACGTTTCGGAAAGGGTGCTTTCAGTGAAAGTTATTATTGGCATTGTCGTGCTGCTTACAGTTTTTATCATTATAGGTGCATTAATACGTAAAAAAATATATCGAGAAGTCGACCGCCTCAGTCTTTGGAAAATCGAAATTTTGAATCGACCCATCTCAGATGAAATTTCAAAAGTGAAATCGTTGCATATGATTGGAGAAACGGAAAAGCGTTTTGAACATTGGCGAAGTGAGTGGGAACGAATCATTGCGATTGAGCTGCCCGACATAGAAGAGACGTTAATCGATGCTGAAGAGGCTTCGGATAAATATCGTTTTCGAAAAGCGAAACAGACGCTTTCAGCGATTGAGAACGAATTACATAAAATTGAAGAAAAAATTGAAGTGATTTTAAAAGAAGTTAACGAGTGGGTAAGAAGTGAAGAAGATAGTAAAATTCAGATCGTCACATTACAGGCTGAATACAACGAAACAAAACAATTTTTACTTTCGCATTACCCCAGTTTTGGAAAAGCGGCCGCAATTATCGAAGAGCAATTTCAAAAGGTCGATGAAAGTTTAGCTCAATACGAAGATGCGAATGCAGACGGAAATTACCCGAAAGCAGAAGAAATTTTAGTCTCTACACAGAAAATGATTGATGAAATAAAAGTAAAGCTTGAAAAAATCCCAGAGTTTCGCATCCAATTGACGTCAGAATTACCGAAAAAAATAGCTCAGCTAGAACGAGATATTGACGAAATGGAAAGGAAAGACTTTATTTTAGAGCGTCGTTCTTTTCAAAAAGAACTGGATGTAATACGTGATATTCTTCAAGCAGAATTGAAAAAAGTCGAAGCGGATGATCTTTCGACTACAGGTGAGAAAGTAAATGAATGCAATGAGCGAGTCGAGGCATTATACGATTTACTTGCAAAAGAAGTTGAAGCGAAGCAAGCGGTTATTGAAAAGCAAACAAAGCTGACACAAGATCTTGAAGTGCTACAAACGAATATTTCGGAATTGAAAAACGAAGTTCAAACGATTTTGGAGCGCTATCGAATTGATGATAAAGACTTAAAGTCACAAGTAAATTTAGAAAAACGGGTAGAACAGCTAGTCGCACGATTTGAAACGGTAGAAGAATCTTTGGAGCAGAAAGAACAATCGTATACGACCGTTCAGCATATGCTGGAAGAAATCGATGAAAAACTGAAAGAATTGCAAACATTAAGCGAAGACTATGCTGAAATGTTAGCGAACTTAAGAAAAGATGAAATTGAAGCGAAAGAAACAATCGAGCTGTTAATGAAACAATTGTTTAATGCGCAACGACTAATTGAGCGATACAATTTACCGGGAGTTCCTGATACATACTTCGTTTCTGTGGAGGAAGCGGAAGAGAAAGTAACTGAAGTTGAAGCGAAATTAAAAGAAAGCCCGCTTGATATCCCAGCAATCAATTATGCTTTAAAGCAAGCTTTAAAAGTTGTTGAGTTGTGCTTGAAGGATACGGAAGACATGATCGAAACATCATTATTAAGTGAAAAATTAATCCAATATGGAAATCGTTATAAAAGCAGTGATCCTTCGATTGCGAAGGCATTGCAAGAAGCAGAAGAAGCATTTCGAAATTATTTATATGCTGATGCTTTAGAAATCGCAGCACGTGCGATCGAACCGATCGATCCAGACGCACTGAAAAAAATCAATGTTGAATTGGAAGAGATTGAGCTCTCGATACTCGTCAAATCGTAAAAACACTCGGGGAAACGAAACACCGAGTGTTTTTTACTGTCACGAAACGTCCATTCCTTTACAACCGTCCTATAATTATGCTTGAATATAGACATTGAAATCGTCTAATAAGAGGGAAGTTTGAATGATTTATTTAGATAACAGTGCAACGACAGAACCTTACAAAGAAGTGATAGAAACGTTTACGACAGTGTCTGAAAAATTTTATGGCAACCCATCTTCTTTACATGAAAAAGGGTGGGAAACAGAACGATTAATTGAACGGGCACGTCAATTAATCGGAAAATACCTTCATGTGAAACCGCAGGAGATCGTGTTCACTTCGGGCGGAACTGAAGGAAATAATTTAGCGATAAAAGGTGTTGCGTTTCAGTTTCATCAACGAGGAAAACACATGATTACGACAGAGATTGAACATCCTTCAAGTATAGAAGCGTTTCGTTTTTTAGAGACGTTAGGGTTTGACGTGACCTATTTACCTGTTGATGAAAATGGGCTTGTGTCTGCTGAAGCTGTGAGAGAAGCGGTACGAGACGATACGATTTTAGTTTCGATCATTCATGTCAATAATGAAATCGGCTCAATTCAACCGATTGAGGAGATCGGCGCGTTTTTAAAGACAGAACGGAAAATTATTTTTCACGTCGATCATGTGCAAGGACTATCGAAAGTACCGCTAAGTTTCTATGAAGCGAATATTGATTTATGTACAGTTTCAGGTCATAAAATTCATGGGCTGAAGGGGACTGGACTGCTCTATGTCCGCGAAGGCTTAAAATTAACACCACTTCTACACGGCGGGGGTCAAGAAAACGGGTTCCGATCGGGTACTGAAAATGTAGCAGGTATCGTTTCACTCGCGAAGGCGATTCGATTAAGCTTTGAAAAAGCGAATGTGGATAAGTTGTACGAGTTGAAACAATATGTAATCAATGAGCTTGAGCAAATAGAAGGTTTGATTTTAAATACACCGAAGCAGCACTCAGCCCCGCACATCGTAAACTTTTCGCTCCCGGGGTACAAACCAGAAGTGCTCATTCATGCGCTCTCCAAAAAAGGAATTTCGCTTTCGACAAAATCAGCTTGTTCATCGAAACAAAGTGAAGCGAGCCACGTCATTTTGGCGATTGGAGAAAATAAAGAGCGCGCCCAATCAGCATTGAGAGTAAGCATGTCTTTTCATACGGAAAAAGCAGACTGCGAAATGTTTATTCATCATTTGCGTGAACAAAAACAATGGATAGGAGGATCATAATGGAATATGATCACATTTTGATCCGATTTGGTGAAATTGCATTAAAAGGAAAAAACCGTAAAAGCTTTGAAGAACAACTCATTCGTAACATTCGACCATTGCTTCAACAATTTCCGGATGTTCGTTTACAGCGTTCTTACAATCAGTTATATGTTGTGCTGAATGGAACAGATTATGAACCAATCGTAAAAAAATTAAAAACTGTTTTTGGGATTCAGTCTATGAGTGTCGCATTAAAGTCTGAAAATGATATCGAAGACATGAAGCGGGTGGCACTAAGCGCGATTGCGATGGCTGGAGCTGAAGTTAAAACATTCAAAGTATCGGCGCGGAGAAAGTTTAAGCCGTTCCCGATTGACTCTCAACAGTTAAATCGTCTGTTAGGAGCACACATCTTGAAAAATTATAAAAACATTAAAGTCGATGTCCACGAACCAGACGTAGAACTCCGTGTTGAAGTAAAAAGCGATGGGACGTATTTCAGTTCACTGCAAATTCAAGGGGCGGGTGGATTGCCAGTCGGAAGTTCAGGTAAAGTGATGCTCATGTTATCAGGAGGAATTGATAGTCCAGTTGCTGGTTATCTGGCAATGAAACGTGGTGTAACGCTTGAAGCCATTCATTTTCATAGCCCTCCATATACGAGTGAACGGGCGAAGCAAAAAGTCGAAGACTTAACTAATGTATTAGCCAATTGTGGGGTAAACGTCCAACTTCATGTCGTGCCTTTTACGTACATTCAACAAGAAATTAAAAGGCATGTTCCCGAACATTATTCTATGACGATCATGCGGCGTATGATGCTTCGGATTGCAGAAAAAATAGCTCGTAAGCGAGGTGCTTTGGCACTCGTCACAGGGGAAAGCTTAGGGCAAGTTGCAAGCCAAACGGTTGAAAGTATGCATACGATTAATGAAGTGACGTCGATGCCAGTGCTGCGCCCACTTATTTCAATGGATAAGCTAGAAATAATGGACATTGCAAAAAAAATTAACACGTATGACATTTCAATTCGTCCGTATGAAGATTGTTGCACGATCTTTTTACCGACGCATCCCGTAACGAAGCCTAAAGTTGAGCGTGCAATCGCATATGAGCAAGCTCTTGACGTCGAAAAATTAATCAATAAAGCAGTTGAAACGACTGATATGCTAACGTTTGCAGCTGAAAAAAAGATGGAATCGCCAGTCGATGAATTGTTTTAAGAATTGCCATCGTTGGTCGTGATTACCAAACAAAAATTAGTATGTTTCAGCTTATTTTACAAATCATAATAGCCAAGGGGGTGAAATCCTTGGCTAATAACAATTCAAATCAATTGCTTGTTCCAGGAGTTGAACAGGCGTTAGAACAAATGAAGTATGAAATCGCTCAAGAATTCGGTGTGAACTTAGGAGCAGATTCAACATCTCGCTCGAACGGTTCAGTTGGTGGAGAAATTACAAAACGATTAGTGCAACAAGCACAAAGTCAAATGTCTTCACGTCAATAATTTAATAATCATTGGCTAACAAGAGCGGGTCTTCCCGCTCTTTTTTCGATCGTTACAATATGGTAATATATAATATGTTTGTGTGACGCTAGGGCTCACATAATGTGGGTCAAGCAAACATTGTTCTATGATGTCATTCGTAGTTTGCTTATATCATTACTTAATGTTATTAGGTTTCTAGCGCCCGCTTGATATGGACAAAGTGGGACTTCAGAGCATTATCACATTGATGTCTTTTAATGAAGAGTATAAATTTCTAAAAGAATGATGACATCACAGTATTAGTTATTAGAAAAGACAAGGGGGTTCTTATGAACGCAAAAAGATGGGCTGCTCTAGGAATTGCAGCGGGAATTTTTATCGTTTCATTTATGGTAAAATTTGCATTTTCGTTAGCGTTTGGTGAGTTTGCTTCCTTCCAACAAAGTTTATTTGCGATGGATGAGTATGAAGTTACAGAGCGAACGATTGAACCAGGCACTAGCTTTGATCGCGTAGCGATTATTGAAGTCAATGGTGTTATTCAAGATTTAGGTGCCTCTCCTTTGCTCGCACAAGCGGGTTACCACCATCGATTAACGTTAAATATGCTAGAACAAGCTGCAGAAGACGATTCAGTAAAAGGAATTATTTTGCGTGTAAACTCGCCTGGCGGTGGTGTCGTTGAAAGTGCAGAAATATATAAAAAGGTTCAAGCGTTGATCACTACAGAGAAACCTGTCTATGTTTCAATGGGTAGCATGGCTGCTTCTGGGGGCTATTACATATCAGCGCCGGCGACAAAAATATTTGCGAATCCGACGACGATGACTGGTTCACTTGGTGTCATTATGGAAACGATCAACTATAGTGATTTAGCTGAAAATATCGGCATTGATTTTGAAACGATAAAAAGCGGACCGTATAAAGATATTGGTTCAGGATCTCGAAACATGACGAAGAAAGAACGCGAGATTCTTCAATCTATGGTTGACAATGCATACAATGATTTCGTTAAAATCATTGCAGAAGGTCGTAATATGTCGAAAGAACAAGTGAAAAAAGTAGCAGACGGAAGAATATATGATGGATATCAAGCAAAAGATGTCGGTTTAATTGATGAACTCGGTGATATTGATGATACGATCGCAGCAATTAAAGAAGAGATCGGTAATGAAAATCTCGGTGTAATTCAATATGAATCTGCTTTCGGCTTCGGTTCTTTTTTTCAAATGACGGCGCAAAAAATGTTCAGTTCGGAGTTTGATTTACTCGGAATTCGACAACTGATTTCAACATCAAATTCTCCACGTTTGATGTACTTATATGCAGAGTAGAGGTGAAAAAAATGGACCTAACCTCTCCAACAAATATGATTGATGAATTGGAAAGACAAAATGAGAGCGATTCTGTATACGCAGGCTTTTGGGTACGCTTTTGGGCATACTTACTCGATTTACTCATCATTGCGAGCTTGAACAGAATTATCGTATATCCGATTGTGAAGGTTTTTGATTTGCCGGAGTCGAGTTTCTTTTCAGTGCAAGCGATCGCAACGAGTCTCATCTTTTTTACTTATTTTGCATTGATGACGAAGTTTTTTAATCAAACATTAGGAAAAATGGTACTTGGGATTAAAGTGACTTCATTTCATGGTATGAATCTTTCATGGGGAACGGTCATTTTCCGAGAAGTCATAGGGCGTTTTATAAGTAAATCGCTTTTCGGGCTCGTTTACGTATGGGTTGCTTTTTCGCCAACGAAGCAAGGTGTACATGATTTTTTTGCGGATACGTGGGTCATTCATACGAAAAAGTAATTCTAAGTTGAAACTTTCACATGCAACAAGGTAAGATGAATGTACATCTTATGTACAGACCTCTAAGAGATAATTAATCATTGGAGGGATGATCATGGCGAACGTTACGTTTGCAGGGAATTCGGTAACTTTAATCGGATCTGAAGTAAAAGTTGGCGACAAAGCACCGAATTTTACAGTTTTGGATAACGGTTTACAAAATAAGACGTTGGAAGATTTTACAGGTGTTCGCTTGATTAGCGTTGTGCCTTCATTAGATACAGGCGTATGTGAGGCGCAGACACGTAAATTTAATGAAGAGGTCGGAACACTATCGAATGTAACAGTGCTGACCGTGAGTGTAGACTTACCGTTTGCTCAAAAACGTTGGTGTGGTAGTGCTGGTCTTGATGATGTCGTAACATTGTCAGACCATCGCGATCTTTCATTCGGAAAAGCATTCGGTGTTGCAATTGAAGAGATGCGCTTACTGGCGCGGGCTGTTTTTGTTGTCGATTCAAATGGAATCGTTACATATGCCGAATACGTCAATGAGGTGACGAATCATCCGAATTATGACGCGGCGATTGAAGCTGCAAGGAAAGCAGATTAAATGTTAAGATAATATAAATATAGAGTTTTAGCTTCGATGAAAAAAGGCATCGAAGCTTTTTTAGCAGGTAGGAAAATATAAAGATTTTAACCTACTTGCATAAGTGTAATTATGTTTTTGACGTCGTCAATTTACGAGGTTACTTTACGAGTTTGGAGGCAGTCGCTCATGTCATCAGTTGAAACATTATTTACAGTCATCGATGAAAGTACGCAGCTTTTACAAAACGAATTTTCTATTCCATATTTAGAAGCGATTATTCATACAGGAGAACATTTATTTTATCAACACATTGATGAGTCGATAAGTGAAACGAGTGAGAAACGGTTGCAAGAACTGTACAAGTATGTAAATATTGAACAGTATTCGAACGAAGAAATACGGAAAACAATGCAACTGGCAATTTTAAAAGGGATGAAAGAAGCAGTTCAGCCTCATCATGAAATGACACCTGATGCGGTATCTTTGTTTATTGCGTATATAGTTACGAAATGGACGAAAGGGAAGCAGTCGCTACGAATTTTTGATCCTGTCGTTGGTACTGGAAATTTATTGACTACAATTTTAAACGGTTTACCGAAAAACATTGAAACGAGTGCTTACGGTGTCGAAGCTGATGAGACGTTATTAAAACTAGCGTATGTGAATGCAAATTTACAACAACATCAGATTGAACTTTTTCACGGCGATGCACTGCAGCCGTTATTTGTTGATCCGGTAGATGTTGTAGTCGCTGACTTGCCAGTCGGATACTATCCGAATGATGAAGTAGCGAAGGATTATGAATTACGTGCCAAGTCAGGACATTCGTACATCCATCATTTACTAATCGAACAAAGCGTTCGCCACGCAAAAGAAAATGCAATTCTAATGTTTTTAATTCCAAATGGGCTGTTTGAGCATGATGCCGAACAACTACAATTATTTTTACAGGAACATACACATATTCAAGGGTTACTTCAATTGCCCACTACAATGTTTAAAAAAGAAGAAAATGCAAAAAGTATCTTTATCCTACAAAAGAAGGGGAAAGAGGCCCGTGCACCGAAAGAAGTTCTGATTGCTGCATTACCGTCGTTTACAAATGAACAAGCGTTATCACAAACGATCTTAAAAATGGATCGTTGGTTTCAAGAAAATATAACGACATAGCTTTTTTGGTGGGGTGTGTGAAATGAGCTTAACAGAACGAGAACGCAAAATTTACGCGGACATTATTCGTTGGGAAGAAAATGTTTTAAAAGCAAAAGCAAGGACGATTAAGCCAGAAGAGCAATTAGAAAGTCGCTTCTTTGAATCAATCGATACTATGTTATTTTTTATCCAAGCACTTGCGCAATCTCCGAAATGGCAACAGAAAGCGATCGAAAAAATAAGTAACGAAGCTCGTATGTTTGATCAATCGGTTCAAACATTGCATGATATCGCTCAATTACCCATTGAACAAATCATGGCCTTAGCTGAACAACAGGCAAAGAAAGAATTGCCTCGCTCATTAGTGCATGGCAGCTTAACAGGTACTGGCGGATTATTGCTATTAAGCCTCGATTTTCCCCTAATGATCATCCAACAAATGCGAACCATTCAGTTCATCGCGCTCAGTCACGGCTATACGATTAGCCATCCGACAGAAACGCTTATTTCATTAAAAGTGTTGCATGCCGCATTGACACCAACCTATCATCGTTATTTTGTTTGGAAAGCAACGGAACGTGAAATTGAAAAGCTCTCACACCCTTACTTGTATGAAACCGATGATTCAATCGTTGATCGCAACTGGCTTGAAAGTCAATGGAGACATGTCTTAAAAGTAATTGTCATCCGCATGTTACGAAAGAAAACAACTACAGGACTTCCGCTCATTCGCATGGTACTCGGTGCAACGGTCAATTATACTTCATTAAAAAATGTGGCCATAATCGCACAAAAGTTTTATACGAAACGATTGCTGCAGGAACGTTTACAGAATAGAAAGGAATGAACAACTCATGACGTATGAGTTTGTTTACGACGAACGACTCGGCATTTGCTTGCCGCACTTGAAATATGAATGGGAAATGTATTCACGTGAAACACAAGCGCGTATTTTATTCGAGTGGGAAACGATTCGCGGAACGATTCCAGATCGGATAAACGAACTTGAAGCCTTGATTAATGAAAAGCAAGAAAAGCTCGGGCATGAAGAAGATTTTACAGTTTCTTGTCATTTAAATCGAGAAATTAGCGAACTGGCATCGGTCATCAATGACTTGTGGATTTGGTTTCGGACTCGGCAAACGATCGAAATGAACGAATGAATGAACTTCGTAAAGAGAGCGCTTCATTGTTGTGCTATTTAAACGTGCTGTTTTTTGTAAGAAAAACAAAAGAAGCACACGATTTTTTTGAACATGTGCCTCTAGATTGTTTTAGTTTATTCGGTGGTTTTTCTGCGCTTGTGGTCGTTTTTGGTAGTTTTCCACCTAGAGCAGATTTGCCTTTGCTTTGTCATCAGTATCACTGCTTGTTGATGTTTTTGAAATCAAAAGAAAGGAGGATATCATTTCTAGTTGTATCTATTGAAAAAGTTACTATAACTGTGGACACTGTTAATTGGAACTCTTCCCCCGGTGCAACCACATCAGGCACGTTTGTTTTAAAGGTCTAGGCTGTAAAAAATAGATCAGCACCTGGCACTTGGGTTCGCAATTGAGGTCAAAAGTTTTTTCCAACTCATGAATTCCACCAGCAGCACTTGCTGAGTTTGTGCTAAATGCATAAATTAAGACCAGCGACAAAGTGAACATTGCAATTATTGCCTTTTTTATAAGATTACTAATTCTATTATTCCTCTTTTTTGTTGTCTGCATATGATGAATAGACCTTACTTATCAAGATAAAGATTTGTCTCTTTTTTAACTTTTCCAAAAAAATGTCGGGAAATCAAATAACATTTGTAGGTGTTTTGAAGTGTTTAACGATATGTCATTACAAACAAAACACTAAAAACGTATGCATGAGTATACCTACCTTCATGAATTTTTTCCAATGAGGAGAACACTGATAAGAACTCTCTGAGTATTGAAACTCAAAAATGGAGGCACACGCTCTTTTTAAACGTGTGTGCCTCCTGTTTATTTTTGGTCTATTCCAATACTTTTCTGCGTTTTAAGGAAAAGCCAGCAATCTAATCACATTAACATTGCTGGCTTTTTCAATTTATTCTGTTTCGGTTTGTTCTCTTACAATTAATACATCACATGAGGCACGGCGAACGATATTTTCCGAAACGCTTCCGATTAAAAAGCGTTCGATTGCATTGAGTCCAGTCGCACCGACGACGATTAAGTCAATGTTGTGATCCTCTGCAATTTTACCTGGGATGTCTCGTTTTGGGCTTCCCGATTCCAGTACTTTCTTTACGTTTTCAAGGCCGGCTGCTTTTGCTTTTTCGATGTACTCGTCGACTAACTTTTCTCCGTAGTTTTGAGCGTCTGTGATGGAGACATTGTACGGAGCATATTGATCGATTGTCGTTAAACTTTGCGTGTCAACGACATGGGCAATATGTAGCGTTGCTCCTTCGGCTTTTGCAACTTTTACGGCTCGTTCAAAAGCAGCGCTTGCCTGATCGGATCCATCTAGTCCGATCAACACGTTTTTGTACACTTTCATCATCCTTCCTCAATTTTTACTAAGACTTGATTATCTTTACTATATCCTTTTTCCCTTGCATTTGTAAGCAATAAACAAGAAATAGTAACAAAATGTCGAAATTCTTATTTCTTATAATCATGCTTAAAAAAATTGAAGTCGTGATTGGCTTTCATGTAAGATAAAAGAAGGAGGGTTACAATGAGGCATGCATTCGTTACCGCTGGATCAAAAGGTTTGGGGAAGAAAGTGTGTGAACACCTGTTGCAAGATGGTTTTCGCGTTTCGGTAAATTATCGAACTGATGCAGAAGCCGTTGAGCAACTCAAACGTGAATGGGCCCCATATCGCGATCGATTGTTATTTGTTCAAGGGGATATTACGAAAAAAGCACATATCGTTCGGATGGTAGATGAAGCTGTTCAGGCGTTTGGAACGATTGATACGTTGATTAACAACGCAGGTCCGTATATTTTTGAACGTAAGAAGCTCGTTGATTATACAGACGACGAATGGTACAACATGGTCGAAGGAAATTTAAGCGCGGTTTTTCATCTCGTGAAGTTAATGATTCCGGACATGCGAGAGCGAAAATTTGGTCGAATTATTACGTACGGATTTCAAGGGGCGAACAGTGCTCCGGGATGGATGAATCGTTCAGGCTTTAGTGCGGCGAAGGTTGGACTCGTTTCATTAACTAAAACGCTCGCTTATGAAGAAGCCGAGAATGGCATTACCGTTAATATGATCAATCCTGGGAATATCGTTGGTGATATGAAGGAAGCGGCGATTTCTGACGCTCGCAAAACGATTGATCATGAAACACCGATTGGCCGTTCTGGTACAGGGGAAGATATTGCACGAATCGTCTCATTTTTATGTCAAGAAAATTCTGATATGATCACGGGCGCTGTTATCGATGTGACAGGTGGCGTCGAAGTCGTTCATCGTTACCGAACGTGAATAAAGGAGAGGAAAGCCGCTCATCTTAATAACGAGGTGAGTATATGAAAACGGGATGGATTGCTAGTTTACTCTTTTTGCTTTTTGCAGTTCCAATTGCGACGAACAATCAGTTTCTTTCGTCTACGTTTACGTTAAAAATTGCTGTTGTTAGTAAAAACGATACTTCTGAACAGTTTGAATTTCATAGACCGAATCAATATACATATGTGAAAAATAATCGAAAATATCACGGTGCACAAGCGGAAAAAGCGATGAACGCTCTTCTGAAAGAAATGAATTTGTCGGAGGGAGCTACGATTGATTCACTTGTCGACCAATTGCAAAATAAGTCATTCAAACATCTTACCCATTTAGAAATTCGCTGGCTTACAGACACTAATGAATTATATACATGGGTGTGGAATTCTGATTAGAAACGTGTGCAAATCATTATTTTTAAAAAAGGACAGCCGGATTCCAATGGCTGTCTTCATTTGTTCAATCGTTTAATAAATCTAATTCAACATTTGTTTCAGTATTATTCCTTAAATAGGGAAATTGAATGCCCAAATCTGATCTTTTTCCGATTTCAAATGGACATCTGCTTAATATCTTTTATTGAAATGAGATACGATGTGACGAGTAGACGAGTCATGTGTATGACCTAGTTCATTTTGTCTTTCGATAACCTCTAACAAAAATACGTTAAAAAGTTTTTGCTACTTCCTGGCAAAAGCTTTTTTCGATTCGCGAAGTGTTGTAGAATAAATTTGACTAACAAAAAAATAGGTGGATGATTATGAGAATTGGAATTCCGAAAGAAATTATGAATAATGAAAACCGAGTGGGGATTACGCCCGCAGGTGTCTCGATCCTAGTTGAACAAAATCATCATATTATTATTGAAAAAGATGCAGGCTTAAATGCGGGGTTTTCAAATGACGAGTATGAACAGGCTGGTGCGGAAGTCGTTGAGACGGCTGCCGAAGCGTGGGACGTTGAAATGGTTCTAAAAGTAAAAGAACCTCAGCCTGAAGAATATCAGTTTTTTCGTGAAGATTTGATGATTTTTGCGTATTTTCATCTAGCGGCGTTTCCGGAATTAACGAAAGTGTTAATGGATAAAAAAATTATTGCGATTGCTTATGAAACGGTGCAAGTGAATGGTACGCTGCCATTGCTTACTCCGATGAGTGAGATTGCTGGACGTATGGCGCCGCAAATTGGTGCACAATTTCTTGAAAAAACGTACGGTGGAAAAGGGATTTTGCTCGGTAGTGTGCCTGGTGTGAAACGAGGCAAAATTGCGATTGTCGGAGGAGGAGTTGTTGGGACAAACGCAGCGAAGATTGCTGTTGGCCTAGGTGCAGATGTGACGATTATCGATTTAAGTGCGGAGCGACTTCGCCAGCTTGATGATATTTTTGGTTCAAACATTAATACGTTAATGTCAAATCCATACAATATCGCTTCTGCAGTACAAGAGGCGGACCTCGTTATCGGAGCTGTATTAATTCCAGGAGCAAAAGCACCGAAGCTCGTTACAGAAGAGATGGTGAAATCAATGCAACCTGGTTCGGTTATTATTGATGTCGCGATTGACCAGGGCGGAATTTTTGAAACAGCCGATCGGATATCGACACATGATAACCCTACATATACGAAACACGGTGTTACTCATTATGCGGTTGCGAATATGCCTGGTGCTGTGCCTCGAACATCAACGACTTCATTAACGAATGCAACCGTATTATACGCTTTGGAAATTGCAAATAAAGGGTATAAACAAGCAAGCTTAGACAATCCGGCTATTTTAAAAGGGTTAAATACACTTGACGGTTCTGTCGTGTTTAAAGCGGTTGCCGAAGCGCATGGCTTGCCTTATCGGTCTGCAGAAGAGATACTAAAAAATAAAAAATAGAGCAGGGAAAGAAACTTGTTTTGTGTAAGTAAAAGGTATACCAAATAGAAAGGATGTTGTAAAAAAAAATGAAAGTAAGTTTTCATGGTCATTCAGTCGTTATGATTGAGACGAATGGAAAGAAAATATTAATTGACCCGTTTATTAATGGAAATACTCAAACAGATTTAGATGCTGACACGGTTGAGTGTGATGTTATTTTATTAACACACGGGCATAACGATCACGTCGGTGATACGGTTGAAATTGCGAAGCGCAACGATGCGCTCGTCGTAGCAACGGCAGATTTAGCGACATACTTAGGGTTCCAAGGACTTAACGTTCATGGAATGAATATCGGCGGTGCGTACGAATTTGATTTTGGCAGAGTGAAATTAACGCAAGCATTTCATAGCTCACATTATACAGAAGAGGAAACTCAAACCATCGTCTATACGGGTATGCCGACAGGTATTTTGTTTACAGCTGAAGGAAAGACGATTTATCATGTAGGCGATACAGGTTTATTTTCAGATTTAAAATTAATTGGCGAAATGAACGATATTGATCTTGCGTTCATACCAATTGGTGATAACTTTACGATGGGGCCTGAAGATGCAGCAGTCGCAGCAAAATGGATCGGCGCAAAGACGGTCGTTCCAATCCATTACAATACGTTCCCTGTCATTGAACAAGATCCAAATGTGTTTATTGAAAAGTTAGATGGCATTGAAGGGGTAGCACTTAAACCAGGTGAATCGATTACGTTATAATAGTAGAAAAGTGTAGCGTCTATGATGAGATGCTACACTTCTTTCGCTATTTATACATGTATGACATTTCTTTTGTTTTAAAATAAGGTAATAAACCTGTATCGGAATGACAATTGATATATTCGAGTTCTACTTCGTCAGATTGTAAGACAGACACTTCGTGCCAAAGTGATAATTGTACAGAGAGGTTATGTCTTCTTAACATTTCAGCAAATGTACCGAAAAGCGCAATATGTGTCGGGTGGTGATGTGTCCAATCTTCTAAATGTTTTAATGATAGAAAGAAAGAAACGACACACGTTTTTTCAACAGGGTTGCCGTTTTCATCAAGTTCTTGAACGAACTTCGGATTGATGCAGCCACTTTCTTCTTGGTTCGTATTTAAATAATGATAAGATTTTTGTAGTGCTGGCTCAACGAGGCTTAAATACGTTTCCTTTTCTTCATCGTTGCATCGTGTCCAGTCTTGGGCTGTTCGAATTAAACAGATGTTATTTGGCGGAATTACTTTTAAATGTTTGCCGAGCGTTTCTTTTTTCGTATGTTCAATTTTTTCAATTGAGTTGTCAAGGCGATTCATGCTCGATGCTTGGATTCGTTTTCGCATGGAACCCCAATAGGCATGTTCCTTTGTTCCTTCTAAATTCAGAAAG
Organism: Pueribacillus sp. YX66; assembly: GCF_041725775.1. Lineage (NCBI taxonomy): Bacteria > Bacillati > Bacillota > Bacilli > Caryophanales > Bacillaceae > Pueribacillus > Pueribacillus sp. YX66. Next base: position 19,875 of record NZ_JBEUEL010000004.1, read on the forward strand.
TGTGTCACACCACTATTGTTATTTTGCATCGAATGAATGGTTTCAAAATGGGTGACTGGTATTTTTGTAACTTCGTGATAGAGACCAATATTTCCTTCTAACCCCTTACCATTCCACCATTCTTGCACATCCGCCTGCAGAAGCCAGTTCTCAAATTCATCAACGTCACGCCAATACACCATGAAAAGCCGATTTTCATAGTCGGCAATATCCGTAAATTGTGCTTGATCAACATGAATAGGAGCATGCGGAAGCGTAAAACTTTCGGTTATTTTAGCAGCGAACTCTGCAGATTCTTCAATCGATTTCGCTTGTAACCCAATTTGTGCAAAAACAATTTTTTCTAAACCTTCGGGAATTGTCGTCGTATATGCTTTTACTGCCATAATGTCATGTCCCCTTTATGATTTACTTAAAATTAGCATAACACTTAATTTTCAGAATTGAGTGAATGAACATCAATTTTTTTTTTCATTCATATAATAAAGCGAGACTTATAAAGTTTTTATCGTGCGTTTGAGTGCAGCGAATGACGGACGATTGACACTTGGAAAAGCGAGAATTAGACCCACAACAGGAAGTGAATCATGTAGACGGAGCCATATGTGGCGTTCTTAGTCTTCCTACGTAACCAATTACAATGGTTAGCGAGACTATCCGTATGAACGAGAAGTGAACAATCTATACAAGAGGGGGAAAGTTTCAATGAAACAGAGATGGTTATTATCCATTTTATCCGTTTTAGCCTTATTGTATTATGCTTTACCGCGGTTACCGTTTAATGCTTCAGGTATGCCGCAGTATTTTAGTTTACTTTGGCTCATGTTTGCGTTACTAGCAATTGGCGGAAATTTAGCTGCTTTTTTATACGCTGAATCGAAGCGGATATCTGTACTAGATTTAACGAAAGAGGAGCATGAACGCGAGCGAAGTTATGATGCATAGATTGCCCTTAGCTGTATTCATTTGTATAATGTAAACAATGATACAGATGAATGGGATGAAGAATATGAGCAAACCAATGACGAAGCACGAACAAATTTTAGCATTTATTGAAAACCTTGAAGTCGGGGATAAAATTTCAGTGAGACAAATTGCAAAAGAATTAAACGTGAGTGAAGGGACAGCCTATCGTGCGATAAAGGAAGCGGAAAATCAAGGGTTTGTTAGCACGATTGAACGCGTTGGGACGATTCGAATTAAAAAGAAACAAAAAGAAAATATTGAACGGCTGACGTTTGCTGAAGTCGTTAATATTGTTGACGGGCAAGTTCTCGGTGGACGGGCTGGGCTTCATAAAACGTTAAATAAGTTTGTCATCGGTGCAATGAAGCTTGATGCGATGATGCGGTATGTTGATCCGGGCAGCCTTCTCATTGTCGGGAATCGCGATCAAGTGCATAAAATAGCCCTTGAGGCAGGCGCAGCCGTATTGATTACGGGAGGTTTTGATGCGAATGACGACGTGAAACAGCTAGCAGATGAACTTGAGCTTCCCGTTATTTCGACTTCATATGATTCATTTACTGTCGGTACGATGATTAACCGTGCAATTTATGACCAACTGATAAAAAAAGAGATTGTACAAGTTAGTGATATTTTAACGCCAATTGAAAGCACTCGCTTTTTATATATTGGTGATACAGTTGATCGCTGGCATCAACATCATGAAGATACGAAACATAGCCGTTATCCTGTCGTCGATAGTAATATGAGAGTTGTCGGGATCGTTACGACGAAAGATGTCATAAATGCTGGTGACGAAAGACAGATTGAAAGAATTATGACGAAAAATCCGTTAACGATTAACGAGCGGACGTCCGTTGCAACAGCAGCGCATATGATGATTTGGGAAGGAATTGAAATGGTTCCTGTCATCAACCAGTCACATCGGCTTGTTGGAATTATTAGCCGACAAGACGTGTTAAAAGCAACACAGACGATGCAGCAACAACCGCAAATGGGAGAAACGTTTACGGATTTAATTACGGGACAAATGCAAGATGTCGAAGACAATGGTGAAGTGCATTATGAGTGTGAAGTAACACCGCAAATGACGAACCACCTCGGAACACTTTCGTACGGTGTCATTACAACGCTTATAACTGAAGCAGGGAGTCGGATTTTAAAGAAACAGAAACGTGGGGACCTCGTCGTCGAAAATATTACGATTTATTTTATTAAACCAATACAAATAGAAAGCACGATCGAAATTCGACCGCGCATTTTGGAAGCAAGCCGTAAATTTGGTAGAGTGGATGTAGAGGTGTTTAATGAAGGAACACTCGTTGGGAAAGCGCTCATGGTTGCACAATTAATCGATCGTTAGACCAAAGATTAGTTTTGATTTTGCTCAGCTTCTTTAATGGCTAGAGGCAAGTAATGACGGTATGCTCTATACCCTAATATGACATTGGCTAGCCCGAGCAATATAAAAATGGCGCTTATAATAAGCGCAATGGCTGAATCGAAGCGGATAAAGATTTGATTTAAACCAAAGAACACGAGAAAACTACCGAGCGCTATATTCGCTTTCGTATTGATCCAACTTTTTTCAATGACGGCTTTCGTGCGAAATGATTTTGCTTTATAAAAAAAGTAAAACATGATTGAAGCAATAAGGAGAATAACGAATACTGGCATGAAAATACCTCCACAATGATTTTGATGTTCGCATTACTTTCATTTTAGATCAATTTGAGCTGATATGCTATGTTTGCCATACAATTGCCATAAAGCGAGACTTATCAGGTTTTTATCGTCCGTTTGAGTGTACGAATTACGGAGGATTAACACGTGTAAAAGTGGGACTTAGGCCCACAAAGAAGTGGAGCATGCAGATGTGTCTACAGGACTCAAACAATGCTCCGTCGAGTATGCTGTACTAATAGTAAACCGATAAAGGAAACTAGCCAATTGGAAAGTCTTTTAAGGCGCAGACAGAGGCTTAGTTGCGCTTATCTAGGGACTTAAAGTTTGCAACTATGTTGAGCTTCTTCTAGTTGCAAATGTAGAACAATATATCCTCGAATCATTATTTGGGTGTCTCGAACGTAGCGTTCTTATCGTGCTTATTTTTAATCGTAAGAAATTGATAGCAAGACTGATGAGAATTGTAACTAAAGTCTATTGTCTAAGAATGAACAGATTAGTGCGACGTGATAATCAGAGCGTGGAAAAAAGGAGAACTTAGTAGATGAAATTACAAATTTTAAATGCAATTAAACAATATGAAACGATCATTATTCATCGCCATATTCGCCCTGATCCTGATGCGCTCGGGTCTCAAGGGGCATTGGCTGAACTGATTAAAGAGAGTTTTCCTGAAAAAAAAGTGTACTGCGTTGGCGAAGAAGATGAGGCGCTCACGTTTTTGAATCGGATGGACGATGTTCGTGATGCGGAATATGAAGGTGCTCTTGTTATTGTTTGTGACACGGCTAACGAGCCGAGAATAAGTGATCACCGTTATAAAATGGGTGACATGCTAATTAAAATTGATCATCACCCAAATGATGATCAATATGGAGATATCATGTGGGTGGATACGTCTGCAAGTGCGGTCAGTGAAATGATTTATGAGTTTTACCATTTCGGAAAAGAACACGGGTTGAAGTTAAACGATAAAGCGGCTTCATTAATTTACGCGGGAATAATCGGTGATACAGGGAGGTTTTTATTTTCAAATACGACAGAGAAAACGTTCCGTTACGCTAGTGAGATCGTATCTAGCGGTTTAGATTTTACTGCCATCTATGATGAACTTTATAAACGACGCATTGAACTCATCCATTTAAATGGCTATGTGCTGCAAAATTTCACTTTCGAAGATCACGTCGGAGTGATGAAAATTCCGATGGAAGTGTTGAAGAAATTTAATGTGTCACCGAGTGAGGCGTCATTGCTTGTCAATGCTTTTTCTGATGCTGAAGGATTAAAAGCATGGGTGTTTTTTATTGAAGAAAATGACCAAATTCGCGTTCGTTTCCGATCAAAAGGACCGATCGTAAATACAATAGCAAACCAGTTTAATGGGGGCGGGCACCCGTTGGCGGCAGGAGCGACGATCTATTCTTGGGATGACGTAGATGAGATCGTTCAGCAGCTGAAAGAAGCTTGCCGAATAGAATCATGAAGAAAGTTGAATGTCTACGAAAAATTCAACCGTCGTGTATAAGTAGAGCTGTCGAACCTTAAACGAATATTGTTTCTTTTCAAATGTGAATTGCTTATTTTCTAACGTTGAAATGAGCAATTCTTTATTTTTAGAAACCGTATCAACATGTTTATTTAATAACAGTTGATTTAAATAGTGCTGTGCCATTTTTTCTAGTTCAAATATTTCCATTTCGTTTAACTTCAATTTTTCATGATTAAGAAATTCAAGTTTGATCTCTTTAATTAATAATTGTTTTTCACTTTGTTCATTAATCTCTTCGATATCTTTCTGGAACAGTTCAATTTTTTCATTTAACTCTTTAATTTCTGCTCGTTGCTCAGTAATGGTATCTATTTGTCGTTCATGCATTATGCCGAAAAATAATAAAAATAAAAACCAACCGATGATCGTACCAAATGCTAGTCCTGCAAAAAAATGTTGCAATGTTTTAATGCGATAAAAAAAGGGTATTCTCATTAGTTTAAATGCTCCTGTGTAAACCATTCGATAAACTGTGATCCTGTATATGCACCACTCATGGCTGACATGACGAGTAGGATTTGTTTTACGACTTCGGTTGGCGTTCCATAAAATAAGCCTCGTTCTAAGCTTGAAATCATATCAAATGTACCGCCAATTGCCGCAACAAGTGCCCAAATTTTTAAATTGTTAGCCAATTGATTCATTGTTTTTAATGGAGGCTCGTTAGAGAGAAAAGCACCGATACTTCCGATAACGGAACCGCCAACGACAACGCCGACTGCAACGAAAAATGCTATAATGAGCGTAATAATAAACCTTTCCATTTCACTTTTCCCCTTTCTTTGATTGATGGGAATGTGTAGAGCACTCTTTCTGTTCATTTTCGCTGTAGAACGAAACGGCGACGCACAGGATGTAGTAATACAAATCTTTACGGTCCAAACAAAGCACCGTCGAGAATGCTGTACTACGATTAAATTTAAACAATAAATCCCCAACATAATATTAGGTGTTTCGAACGTAGCGTTCTAAGTTTAAGTTGTATAGCTACTGCGCGCAATTTACTACTATTCAAACTAATACTATAAATATGGACAACCAGTTCATTATATGATTGATTTTGAACGAACGAATACATTGCTGTAGGAAGGGATAACAATGACATTTACTCATTTGCGTGTACATACGGAATATAGCCTTTTAGAAGGCGCGTGCCGAATCGATTCACTCGTCCAACAGGCGAAGAAACTCGGCTTTTATGCGATTGCTATGACAGATAAAAATGTTATGTACGGAACGATCCCTTTTTATAAAGCGTGTCTGCAAGCAAAGATAAAACCGATACTCGGGTTGGAAGCTAACGTCATGACGAGTTCCGCGGAACAAGGGACAAGTTACCCGCTCGTTTTAATAGCAAAGAACGAGATTGGCTATCGCCACCTATTAAAAATTAGCAGCGATATACAAAGTCAAAAACAACGTAAAAGTGAAGCGATTCATATCGATACGCTTGCGTCTTATTCAGAAGGTTTATTTTGTTTATCTGCTGGTATCGATGGTGAGATAGGTCAATGTTTGCTACATGGAGAATATGAACAAGCCTATCAACTCGCAAACGAATTTAAACAGATCTTTCAAGTAGAGCATTTTTTTCTTGAGCTTGTTGACCATGGGTTACAAGCAGAAAAACAAGTCAATACATTGCTAGCTAAATTAGGTAATAAACTGGGCATTCCACTCGTGGCGACGAATAATGTACATTATGTTCACAAAAAAGAAGCGATTGCCTATGATGCCTTGCTTGCGATAAAGAACGGAACGATATTGAAGCGACAACAGAATGAGCAATTTTATTTAAAATCAACAGAGGAAATGGTAGCTGCGTTCGATCCATCATTCCATAAAGCGCTAAAGATGAGTACAAAAATTGCTCAAAGCTGTAATGTGAACTTAACGTTAGGTAAACCGATCTTGCCTAAATATCCGTTGCCGCCAGATGTTACATCAAAAGAAGCGTTATTGAAGCTTTGCGTGAGAGGGTTGAAAGAGCGGATTGAAAACATTACACCAGAAGTGAAGCAACGACTTCAATATGAACTTTCGGTCATTCATGAAATGAATTTTAACGATTATTTTTTAATCGTCTGGGATTTTATGAAGTACGCTCGAGAACAGGGAATTTTAACAGGTCCAGGACGTGGCTCAGCAGCAGGTTCACTCGTTGCCTATGCGCTTTATATTACACATGTTAATCCGTTAGAACACGGGTTATTGTTTGAACGATTTTTAAATCCTGAGCGGGTGTCAATGCCTGATATTGATATTGATTTTCCTGATACGAAACGAGACGAGGTGATTAACTATGTTGCCCGTAAATATGGAAAGGAGCACGTTGCCCAAATTATTACGTTCGGTACGCTTGCAGCAAGGGCGTCCGTACGCGATGCAGGAAAAGTACTTGATTTTGAAAAAAAAGACATTGAGCAAGTAGCTAAATTAATTCCGGCAAAGCCGGGGATGACACTAAAAAAAGCGATGAAAGCTTCATCGGAATTAAACGAACTCGTACGTCGATCCGATCCCGCTCGCAAACTCGTTGAACTTGCTCATATGATTGAAGGTTTTCCCCGACATTCATCAACACATGCGGCAGGTGTTGTGATAAGTGATAAACCGTTGACCGATGTGATCCCGTTAAAAAATGTACAAGATGATGTACCGCTTACCCAGTTTCCAATGGAAGATTTAGAAGAAGTCGGTTTGTTAAAAATGGACTTTCTCGGTCTTCGCAATTTATCGCTCATTGAAGATATTTTGAAGGATCTTGAAAAATCGACTGGACAAAAAATAAATCTTGACGACATTCCATTTGATGACAAATCTACATTTCAGTTGTTAAGCAAAGGGGACACGACGGGAATTTTTCAATTGGAGTCAGAAGGTATGCGACGAGTGCTAATTCAGTTAAGACCAAATGAATTTGAAGACATCGTTGCGGTCAATGCGTTATATCGACCAGGACCGATGGAAAACATCTCGACTTTTATTGCACGGAAACATGGTAAAAAACAAATTACGTATCCACATCCCGCTCTTGAACCGATCTTAAAAAGAACATACGGTGTTATCGTTTATCAAGAGCAAATTATGCAAATCGCATCACTTCTTGCAGGCTTCTCGCTTGGTGAAGCCGATTTATTGCGAAGGGCCATTTCGAAGAAAAACCGAACAATACTCGAAGAAGAGCGTCGTCATTTTGTTTCAGGCTGTATGAAAAATGGGTACGAAAAACGAATCGCTGACTCAATTTACGACTTACTTGTTCGTTTTGCTGACTACGGCTTTAATCGTAGTCATGCGGTTGCATACAGTATGATTGCGTACTACCTTGCGTATTTGAAAGCGAATGAGCCTGTAGCTTTTTTTACCGCTTTATTATCGAGCGTCGTCGGGAATGATGAAAAACTTGCTCGCTATATCGGTGAAGCGCGGCAGAAGGAACTAGTCATTCACGCTCCATCGATCAATAATAGTGATGTTTATTTCACGATGAATGGAGATGTTATCCAGTTTGGTTTACTTGCGATTAAAAACGTTGGGTTTCAAGCTGTTCAGCACATCATTCAACAACGTCCATATGAATCCATTTTTGATTTATGCAGACGTGTTTCATTGAAAATTGTAAATCGAAGAACATTAGAAGCGCTTATTTTGTCAGGTGCATGTGATGAATTTGGAGTGGAGCGCGGACGTTTGCTTGCGACATTGGACGATGCGATAGAGCACGGTGAAACGTATCAAAGGTCGAAAGATCAAATAGGGTTTTTTAGTGAAAATGATCATGAACCTACGTATGTCGACGTTCCACCATTAACAGAATTAGAAAAAATGGGGCATGAAAAAGAAGTATTCGGATTTTATTTTAGTGGACATCCGTTGCTTCGTTACGAATCGCTACTTAAGCATATTCCTTACACACGACTGAGTGAGTGCAAAGGCAGAAAGAAAAATCGTCGCATCATGACCGCAGTTTTGCTTGAGAATGTTCGTATCATTCGGACAAAGCGAGGCGAACAGATGGCATTTTTAAAAGTAAGTGATCAAACAGGGGATGGGGAAGTTGTCGTTTTTCCGAACGTGTATAGTGAGTCACGACAAAAACTAAGCGAAGAATCGCTCTTGATAATCGAAGGGACAGTAGAACTACAACATGACCGTGTGAAAATAATTGCGAACAAGATCAAACATATCGAAGAACTGAACGAGCGGACTCATAGTTACGTGCTATTAAAGATTGAAAGTCATCGTCATCGTACAACGCTTTTAACCGACTTACAACGAATTTTAACTAAGTATCCTGGCGATGTAGCTGTTCAATTGTATTACGAATCAGATAAACAACTGAGGCGCCTCTCAAACCAATATTCGATTTCTGCTTCAGAGTCATGTCTAGCTGAAATTAAAAAGTTGATCGGTAAAAATAATGTCATTTTTAATTATCGCTAAAAAATTTGAAGACAGGCTTGTTCTAACTGTTTTCGAATTTTCAGATTAAAAAGGATAAAACTATTTACAACTAGAGAGTAGTTGTTATATCATATAATGTATAACTTTTTTTACCTATAAGGCTTTATTATGGATTATCGAAGTATAGTGAAAATGAGTGTATAGGGGTGGAATACATGTCAATGAATGAAGTTAAAACTGAAGGAGTGACGACGGTGTCAACGTTGCGCGATGAAGCGTTGCATATACATCGTAAGAATAAAGGAAAACTTGAATCAAAAACGAAAATTGAGGTAAGGAATTCACAAGATTTAAGCCTCGTTTATTCTCCGGGTGTGGCTGAGCCTTGTCTGGAAATAAATAAAGATCCGAGTCAAGTGTGGGAATATACGATGAAAGGAAATATGGTCGCTGTCGTTTCAAATGGAACTGCCGTATTAGGACTCGGAGATATTGGTCCTGAAGCATCACTGCCCGTTATGGAAGGAAAAGCAGTTTTGTTTAAAAGCTTCGCAGGTGTTGATGGGTTCCCGATTTGTCTAAATAGTAATAATGTTGATGAAATCGTAGCGACAGTCAAATTGCTTGAACCAACGTTTGGTGGTATTAACTTAGAAGATATTGCAGCACCGAATTGCTTTGAAGTCGAAGAACGTTTAAAAGCAGAAACGAATATACCGATCTTCCATGATGATCAGCATGGAACGGCGATTGTTACGCTTGCCGGTCTTGTTAATGCACTTAAATTAACGGGTAAAGAAATGTCTGACGTGAAAGTTGTCGTTAATGGTGCAGGTGCTGCTGGGATTGCCATTATTAAGCTACTTGAACGGTTCGGAGTAAAAGATATTATTATGTGTGATTCTAAAGGGGCTGTTTATGAAGGACGCCTGAACGGAATGAATGCAATGAAAGAACAAATTGCTACATTTACGAACCGTGACAAAAAAGCGGGTTCTTTAGCAGAAGTCATTAAAGGCACAGACGTATTTATCGGTGTCTCTGTTGCGGGTGCATTAACCCAAGAAATGATTCGTACGATGAATGAAAACCCAATTATTTTTGCAATGGCAAATCCAAATCCAGAAATTATGCCTGAAGAAGCAAAAGCAGCAGGTGCAAAAGTCATTGGTACAGGTCGTTCAGATTGTCCAAATCAAGTGAACAATGTGTTAGCGTTCCCAGGAATTTTCCGCGGGGCACTTGATGTGAGAGCGAGAGAAATTAATGAAGAAATGAAGGAAGCGGCTGTTTATGCGATTGCAAATCTAATTTCTGTAGATGAACTTAAAGAAGATTATGTCATCCCTGGACCATTTGATCCACGTGTCGCTCCAGCTGTTGCGGCGGCAGTTGCGAAAACAGCAATGGAAACAGGAGTTGCTAGAATTGAAGTTGACCCAGAAGAAGTAGCTGAAAAAACTCGACAACTTGCAATTATTGGAAAATGAACATATGTAAAAGTATGTATTCAATAGGATAGCAACGGAAGGCAACGCCAATTAAATACAAAACGTTTTTTGCAACACCGGCGTGAGTGAGGTTACCGGTAAGGACGTTGAACTCACTCATACCGTGTGAGTTGCTGAACATTTTAAAACGAGCGGAGAAGTCATCTTCTCCGTTTCTTTATGTTTTAAAAGGATAAATGAGTGAGACTAGATCTCACGATCACATATCGGGTAAAATAGATCTAAGTGTGTTTGATTGTAACCTCGTACTTTTTAGTGAGGGAAAGGATGGGTATGTTGATTAGAGACTTTTTTGTGAAGAAACGAAAGTATGCAACAGTTCCCTCTGAACGTTTAAAACAAGATGTACCAGAAGGAATTATGACGAAATGTCCTAACTGTAAGCAAATTATTTATACAAAAGAATTAAAGAAAACGTTAAACGTATGTCAGTCATGCGGGTTTCATATGCCGCTGACAGCTTATGAACGAATTGATAGTTTAATCGATTCAGGCTCGTTCATTGAGTACGATAAAAATATGATTTCTGAAAACCCGCTCGGCTTTCCGAATTACCTTGAACGCTTAGAAGCAGATAAACAAAAATCAGAATTGAATGAAGCCGTCGTTACGGGAGAAGGGACGATCGAATCGTACCAAACTGTCATTGCAGTAATGGACTCTCGGTTTCGAATGGGGAGCATGGGGTCTGTCGTCGGAGAGAAAATTACGCGAGCCGTTGAAAAAGCTGGTGAAAAAAACGTACCGTTCATTATATTCACTGCCTCTGGCGGTGCAAGAATGCAGGAAGGCGTACTCAGCTTAATGCAAATGGCCAAAACGAGTGCAGCACTAAAGCGATTTAGCAATAGTGGCGGGTTGTTCATTTCAGTCATGACTCACCCAACCACAGGAGGCGTATCAGCTAGTTTTGCTTCAATTGGCGATTATAATTTTGCTGAACCACGTGCTTTAATCGGCTTTGCCGGTCGCCGGATTATTGAGCAAACGATTCGTGAAGAATTGCCAAAAGACTTTCAGACTGCTGAATTTTTAATGAAGCATGGCCAATTAGATCGCGTGGTTCATCGTGAAGAATTAAAAGATACGATCGTAAAACTATTGGATATGCATCAGCTAGAGGGGGATTCGCAGTGGCTGAGTTAGAGTTTGAACGTCCGATTAATGATTTAAAAAATAAAATTAGTGAATTAAAAGCATTTATGGATGAGAAAAAGATTGATTTATCATCTGAATTAAAACATCTTGAAGAACGACTAGAAAAATTGGAAAGCGATACATATGAAAACATACAGCCGTGGCATCGCGTTCAAATTGCCCGTTTTCAAGAAAGACCGACAACACTCGATTACATCGAACATCTCTTTACAGATTTTATCGAGTTGCATGGCGATCGATTGTATGGTGACGATGCCGCAATTGTAGGCGGGATTGCGAAGTACAAAGGTAAGCCAGTAACCGTTATCGGGCATCAACGAGGAAAAGATACGAAAGAAAATATTCGCCGTAATTTCGGAATGCCTCATCCTGAAGGTTATCGAAAAGCGTTGCGTTTAATGCAACAAGCTGAAAAGTTTAATCGCCCGATTATTACGTTCATCGATACGAAAGGGGCGTATCCCGGAAAAGCAGCAGAAGAGCGCGGCCAAAGTGAAGCGATTGCGAAAAATTTACTTGAAATGGCTGGTCTCACCGTACCTATCGTTTGTATCGTGATTGGCGAGGGCGGAAGCGGTGGTGCGTTAGCACTTGGTGTGGCGGATCGAATTTATATGCTTGAAAACTCTACATATTCCGTTATTTCCCCGGAAGGCGCTGCAGCGCTTTTATGGAAAGATTCGACCCAAGCGAAACGCGCAGCAGAAACAATGAAAATAACCGCACCAGATTTGGTTAAACTTGGGGTCGTTAATGATTTAATCCAAGAAGTTAGAGGTGGTGCCCATCGTGATCCGAAGTTACAAGCTAAATATATTGACGATGTTTTAGAAAAAGCACTAAACGAATTATGTAAACGATCGAAAGATGAGCTCGTTCAACAGCGTTATGAGAAATATCGAGAGATCGGAACATATGCGCAAGCGACACAATCGTTTCAAGAGGAAAGCGAGGAGGGCTAAAACGACAATGCGGAAGACGAAAATTGTTTGTACGATTGGACCAGCCAGTGACAGTGTAGATATGCTTGTAAAACTTATTCAGGCAGGCATGAACGTAGCTCGTTTAAACTTTTCCCATGGAAACCGTGATGAACATTTAACTCGTATTCATAACATCCGTCAAGCTTCAGAAAAAGCCGGTAAAAAGATTGCGATTTTGCTCGATACGAAAGGTCCAGAAATCCGAACGGGAGATCTGGTAACCGATGAAGTTGAACTTCAAAAAGGGAATGAGCTAATCATTTCCATGAAAGAAATAACAGGAACGGCTGAGAGAATTTCGGTGACGTATTCGGGTCTAGCTAGTGATGTCGAAGTCGGGTCGAAAATTTTACTCGACGACGGTTTAATCGAACTTGAAGTTATCGGGAAAACAGAGCAAGAAATTCGTACAAACATTTTAAATAGCGGGATCCTTGGCAGTAAAAAAGGTGTAAATGTTCCAAACGTTCGCGTAAATCTTCCGGGTATCACGGAAAAAGATGCCAAGGATATTGAGTTTGGCATTGAACAAGGTGTCGATTTTATTGCTGCATCGTTCGTAAGAAGAGCATCAGACGTACTCGAAATTCGTGAAATCCTTGAAAAGCGCGGAGTAACGGACATACACATTATCCCGAAAATTGAAAACCAAGAAGGTGTCGATAATGTAAAAGGGATTCTAGAAGTTTCAGACGGTCTAATGGTTGCAAGAGGAGATTTAGGAGTGGAAATACCAGCAGAGGAAGTTCCGCTCGTACAAAAAATGCTTATCCATGAATGTAATATGGTTGGTAAACCGGTCATTACGGCAACACAAATGCTTGATTCCATGACACGAAATCCTAGGCCGACTCGTGCAGAATCGAGTGACGTTGCAAACGCAATTTTCGATGGAACGGATGCGATTATGCTTTCAGGCGAAACAGCAGCAGGAAACTATCCTGTTGAAGCAGTAGAAACGATGCATAAAATTGCGTCTAGAGTTGAAAAATCATTAGATTATCGTGAAATTTTAAGAAGTCGGAGTCGGGAGAGCTTTACATCAACGACGAACGCAATTAGCCAGTCTGTAACGCATGCTTCATTGCAATTAGATGCAGCGGCTATTTTAACGGCGACAGAAAGTGGTCATACGGCGAGAATGATTTCTAAATACCGACCGAAAGCCCCGATTATTGCGGTTACAAGTTGTGAAAAAGTGTGTAAAAAACTGTCCCTCGTATGGGGTGTTGCTCCAAAGTTTGGAAAAAGTGCAGAAACGACCGATGAGATGCTTCAAATTACAGTAGACGAAGCGTTAAAAACGAATCTCGTAAAACGTGGAGATTTAGTCATTATTACGGCTGGTGTCCCCGTAGGCGAAATCGGAACGACAAACTTATTAAAGATCCATGTCATTGGTGATGTCGTTCTGAAAGGACAAGGAATCGGCCAAAAAACAGTATCTGGGAAAGTTGTGATCGCTAAAACAGCAGAGGAAGCAAATGAAAAAATAGAAGATGGTAGCATTCTCGTTACGTACGGTACAGATAAAGAAATGATAGAAGCGTTTAAGAAAGCGTCCGCTGTCATAACAGAAGAAGGTGGATTAACGAGTCACGCTGCAATTGTTGGCTTAAACTTAGGAATTCCAGTTGTCGTTGGAGTGGACAACGCAACAGATATATTAAAAGATGGTCAAGAGATTACTGTTGATTCGTTTAAAGGTGACATTTACGATGGATATACGAGTGTAATATAGAAGCAAAAAAGTCAGGGAACGGAGGCCAGAGGTCAGATTGGGGATGGTATGACAGACCGCGAAAAAAGGAGATAGTTATGTTTCGAATTATTTTAGCCTTGCTTATCTTAATTCCCGTAATGGAAATTGCTGTATTCATTTGGATCGGTCAATACATTGGCATTGGCTGGACGCTTCTTTTAATTGTATCAACTGCTCTGTTAGGAGCATGGTTAGCGAAACGAGAAGGGACCCAAGTGATTCGCCTTGCTCAAGTACAAATTCAAAATCGTGATATGCCGAGTGAAGCAATTTTGGACGGAATTTGTGTGCTTGTCGGAGGCATTTTTCTAATTACGCCGGGATTTGTTACTGATTTAGTCGGCTTTTTCTTGCTTATTCCTTATACACGCTCTATTTTTAAAGCATGGCTGAAGCTTTGGTTTGGCAACTTAATTAGAAAACGAACCGTTGGAGTCATGATAAAACGGAGGTGAACCGAGATTTATTATGTAGTCGAATGATGAACGATTGCAAATGAAAAGAAAGGTTTTCGCCTAGCTCATAGAATGTGAGTGAAGCAGGTGAGAGTTGTCTGTCTAACAAAGGCTTTAGAAGTCTGACAGCATTTTGAATTCGTGGACGGTTAGTGAGAGTTTATTCTGTTATATAGGAAAGTGGGGGAAAGTAATGCTTCATACATTTAACGGGATTGATCCAAAGCTTCATTCATCGGTTTACGTTGCACCTGGTGCCCACCTTGTTGGTGATGTCGTTTTGGAAGAAGACGTGTCGATATGGTTTAATGCAGTTTTACGAGGAGATTATGAACAGATCAAAGTTGGCAAACGTTCGAACATTCAAGATGGAACTATTATCCACGCTGATCCTGATTTTCCAACGAATGTTGGAGAAGATGTAACTGTCGGTCATAACGTCATTTTACATGGTTGTACCGTAAAAGATGGGGCTCTTATAGGGATGGGAGCGACTGTTTTGAACGGGGCTATTATCGGAGAAGGTGCGCTCATTGCTGCTGGGTGTCTCGTGCCAGAAGGAAAGGTAATTAAACCAGGTGTTCTCGTTGCAGGTGTACCAGCAAAAGTTATTCGTAAGTTGACAGATGATGAAAGAAAACGACTAAAGCTTGGCGCAGACGGTTACGTCAATAAAAGCAGACAATACATTGAAGAAAAAATTGTAGGGCGATCATAATGGAAACGTGGACAGAAATTATTGTAAAACGTGAAGATTTAGATGAACTAAATCATGTAAATAACAAAGAGTATGTCGGTTATTTAGAAGAGGCGAGAGGAGATTGGTATGTGCAATCTGGCTTTTCATTTGAAATGATGCGCAAACACGATCTCGGGACTGTCGTTGTGAACCTAACGATTACGTTTTTAAAAGAAGCTGTTTATGGTGAGCGTTTAAAAGTAAAAACAGTACCTGTTCGATTAGGGAATACAAGTTTTGATTTGAAACAAGAAATATTCAATCAAGCTGATGAAAAAATTACGGAAGCAATGGTGACAAGTGTCATGTTTGATCGAACAGAGAGAAAAAGTGTACCAGTCGTTAAAGAAATTGCATGTCAGTTTAATTGATAAGGGAAATGAGGGAAAAAAGATGCATCCCGCAATGAAAACATTTATTACTGAAATTGAAGAAATTATTAAATTAGAAGAAAACGAAAGTCGTTTAACTGAAAAGGTTTCAGAACGGCTGAAAAAAATTGTTATGAAGCAAGGAATCATCCCTGATATATACAAACAACCGAATCCGGATAAATATACGTTATATCCTGTTTACATCGATCCAGACAATCGTTTTTCGATTGCTTCAGCTGTATGGGATGTCGGGCAATCAACTCCGATTCATGACCACGGTACATGGGGCGTCATCGGCATAATTCAAGGAAAAGAGCGCGAAATTCATTATGCAATTCATCCTGGTCAGCCACCGTTAAAAGAGTTTGAACGGAATTTACAAAAAGGTGATGTCGTCGTCTGTTGCACATCTGATCAAGATCTTCACGAAGTTCATTGCGCTTCTTCAGAACCTTGTGTCGGACTTCACATTTATGGGGGAAACATTGGAGAGATTGAAAGACATATTTATGATAGCGAGACAGGTAAGAAAACAACCGTCGTGACAGCTTGGGATAAGGTCCCGGAAACGACGTAAACAGAGAAAAACTTCGTGTTCTTAACAATAAGAACACGAAGTTTTTTGATCCGTAAAGAAATTAGAGGATGAATAGAACGTAATCAAACTCCGTATAATTTTACTAAGTTATTCATTACTGTGGCAGGGAGGTTACGTTCTTGGACCAAATACAGATCTACATGTGGATAGGTTTTATTATATTTGTTGGTATTTTAGTTTATTTAAGTTATTTAGGCTATAAACATACGTCAGATATTGAAGATTTTACGATTGCAGGCTCATCATTAGGGCCGGTCGTATTAGGATTAGCTTATGCAGCAACATTTTTCAGTGCAACAACGTTTATCGGCTATCCTGGATGGGCATATTCATTTGGTTTTTCAACACTGTGGATCTTTTTAACGTTAATTATCGCATCACCGTTAGGACTTATTGTTGTCGCCAAAAGAGCAAGAATGATGAATATTAAACAGAAGTCGTTATCACTTCCAGACTGGTTAGGAGACCGATACGACAGTGACTTCGTGCGAGTCGGAACCGCGATCGTTTGCTTGTTTAATATTTTTGCTATTGCCTCACAGTTTGCTGCAGGTGCTTGGATTTTTAACACGCTGCTCGGAATTCCATACAACATCGGACTAATCATAACAATGGTGCTTGTCATTGCGTACGTATACGCAGGTGGATCCTTTGCGGACATTTATACGGATGCTGTACAAGCGGTGTTAATGGCAGTGATGGGTGTTGTCGTGTTTATTTCAGCTTTATGGGTCTTTGATGGTGGTTTTACGGGTGCATTTACAGAAATTGACGCTGTGCTTTCAGCGAAGGATCCGAATTTAGTGGCGATCGTCAATCCGAACTCACTCGTTTTTTATTCCATTCCAGCGATTATTGGTGCTTTTATTATTCAGTTTGCATTTTCATCACAACCACAACTTTTTAATAAAGTGTTAGCATTAAAAGACCCGCGTGATATGCGGAAAATGATTATTACGTATGCAGTCAGTGCATTGGCATTTTTATTCGTCATTTTTGGCGGGCTTTATGCAGCAGTAGAAGTAACAGTCGACCACCCTGATCAAGCATTATTAGAATACGTTATGAAAGTATTCCCTGCAATCATCGCAGCATTTTTAGGAATTACAGTTATTGCAGCTGCAATGTCGACGACGGACGGATTATTCGTCGTTATGTCAACCGTTATTGCCAATGATATTTATCGAAAATTTTTAGTTCCGAAAGGAATCGTAAAAACCGATCCGGAAATAGTCGACGAAGTTTCATTAAAGATTAGTCGTTATGTTGTTATCATTGTCGGTGTGCTCTCGTACTTGCTTGTTTTAAATCCACCAGAATCATTAGGGATGTTTCTTTGGATCGGCATTTCCGGTGTCGCTTCCGGTACGATGGGACCATTGCTAGCAGGTTTATTCTGGCCAAAAATTGCCACGAAAACAGCAGCACAGGTTTCTCTCGTATCAGGTGTCTTTGCTTATATCATCATCTTAGTTACAGACTTTGAATTGAGTAACTTAGCTGCTGGTGCTTGGGCAGTGCTTGTTGGGCTTGCTGCAATGATGATTGTTGGACTCTTTACTCAAAAAAGCGATTCTGGAGGTGTGAATCATGTGGGTTAATGCAATGTTAACGATATGGTTATATGGAACATTGTTCGGAATTTTGATGATTATCATGACCCTTTCGATCTGGTATAGGCGTGAAGACTAAAAAGACCATCGCTTCAACGTGAAGCAGTTTTTAATGGGGCATAGAGGAGAATGACGATGAGAGAAAACATCGTATCGTTATCAATTGTTGAATTAGCAAAAAAAATCAAAGCGAAAGAGCTTTCACCTGTTGAGGTTTTTGAATGTTTTTTGAGTCAAATCAAACGTGTGAATGAAGAAGTAAATGCGTTCATAACGATAATGAGTGAAGATGCTAGAGATGCAGCAAAAAAAGCGGAAGATGAAGTGATGAATGGGTACTATCGCGGACCGTTGCACGGCATCCCGATTGGACTAAAAGATGTCGTTTTTACGAAAGGTGTGAAAACGACGATGGCATCGCCGATTTACAAAGATTTTATCCCTAATGAAGATGCAATAGTCGTCCGAAAATTAACTGAAGCAGGTGCAATTTTGATCGGAAAGTTGAATACGCATCAGTTTGCGTATGGCCCGACTGGAGATCGTTCTTATTTTGGTCCAGTGAATAATCCATTTGATGTAAGCAGAATGTCGGGTGGCTCAAGTAGTGGCTCTGCTGCCGCGGTAGCGACAAATATGTGTAAAGGGGCGATTGGAACAGATACGTCAGGTTCGGTTAGAGTACCAGCTGCTTTTTGTGGCATTGTCGGTATGAAGCCAACATATGGTCTTGTAAGTAGAAGAGGAATTTATCCTTTAAGTACAACACTTGATCATGTCGGACCGATGACGAGAACAGTTGAAGACAATGCTCTATTTTTAAATGCGATTGCCGGTTATGATCCGCTTGATTTTCATTCAAAAGAGCTAAGTTATTACACTAATTATTATGGATGTATCTCTGACAACATTAAAGATGTCGTGATCGGGATTCCTAAAAATTTTTACTTTGAACATGTTGATATAGAAATTGTAGATTCGGTAAATAAGAGTATTATGTTATTGGAACGTTTAGGTGCAAAGCTTGAAGAAATCGAAGTGCCGAACGTTGAGGAAATGGTTAAGGCGCAGCAAATGATTATTAAAAGTGAAGCATATACAATTCATAGGCAACACCTTGAAAACCTAAGCAATGAATGGGACGAGGAAGTAAAAGAGAGATTATACACGGGCAAAGATGTGCTCGCAGATCAATATATACAAGCTCGAGATAAAAGAATTCAGGCATATTACGTTTTTAAGCAATTGTTTAAAAAAGTGAATGTGATTATCACCCCAACAACTGCAATGCTAGCACCAAAAATTAATCAGCGGGAAATCAATCGTGGCTTATTTAAAGGGGAGCACATCCGATGGCCAATGTTACGGTTAACGAGCCATATTAATTTAATTGGCTTTCCGGCGTTGTCACTTCCTTGCGGCATTTCAAAAGATAATTTACCGATCGGTGTACAGTTTATCGGAAATACGTTTCAAGAAAAATTGTTATATCGACTTGGAAACGCATTATTTCAAGAACTTAGCATAATTGAAAAATTAGATCGTACAATTAATGTGAAATAGCAAACGATTAGTCTTCTAACATAATGTTTCTGTGAACAGCATGTAACTTAATTTTCGATAAGCTATGAAAACTCTGTGTTAAATATATATAATTGTCGATAGATAAATGACAATCGTTACTGTAACCATACTAAAAAAAGTTGAAGCGAGTACAGCTTGTGCGGCAAACTCTGGTTCATTGTCATATTCTTGTGCGATAATTGACGTTGTTACCGAAGTCGGCATTGCAGATGCGATGAAAAATGCTTGGGCGATAACACCTTCAACATTTGTAACAACGATAATAAGATAGGCAAGAGTAGGGCCGACTACTAGTCGCATAATGACACTTAAGTATACGGTCATTAAATTTTTTGAAAACTTCAATTGGGCGACTTGCGCGCCCAACGTTAGTAATGCAATTCCGATTAAAGCATTCGCAATATACGTTCCTGACGTATACAGAAATTCTGGTAGCGGGATGTCAAAAATATTTAAACCTATTCCGATAATCATTGCATACGTGACAGGCATTTTTAAATAATCGATAAACGCTTTAAACTTTCCGATTTTAGAAGCTTGTACTGAAAAGATTCCGAAAGAATAAAGTAGTAAATTTTGTAACGTTAAAATAATAATTTGGATGGACATGGCAAACGGATCTTGTCGAAAAACGAGATCATTTACGGGCACACCATAATTTCCAGAATTATAGTAAAGCGTGCTATTCATAAATGCTGTGCGCATAGTCTGTTTAAAGTGAAATATATGACTGATTATGAAAGATACAACATATAAAATAACGCTATATAAAATAAAGAGCATAAAAACAGTGAAAAATAAGTTCATTGTAAGATTTGTTTCATACAAACGAATTAAGATTAAACCAGGAACTAAATAATAAATGTTTATCTTTACTAACGTATTCATATCAAAGCGGAATTGCAAATGTAACAATGCTCCAATTCCGACGATAATAAAAATTGGCAAGATAATATTTACGAAGATTGTTAATAAGTCCATTCGGTTTCTCATCCTTTTCTATACACGCATTTAATATATCATAAAGGGATGAATTGCTGTCTTAAAGCAAGATTTCTATCAGCAATGACTTAAATTCATTAATATAGTCTTTCCAAGAGTTCTTAAGGTCATTTGATTATTGCTAAGGATAATAACATAAGAAAGAGGGCTTTTAGAAACTAGACAAAATATTTTGGATCCGGTATCCTTTAAGAAGAAAAGTATTTAAAGGGGAAGTTGGAATGCAATTACCTAAGGAAGTTCAAATAAATGAGGTTGGTATTCGTGACGGGCTCCAATTGGAAAATAAAATTCTTTCGATTGATGAAAAAGTTGATTTAATTGTTAAACTAGCGGAAGCAAATGTTAAAAATATTGAATTCGGTTCATTTGTAAACCCGAAGCTTGTTCCTCAAATGGCTAATAGCAAAGAGGTTTTTGAACGTATCAAAGATATGAAAGGCATGCGCTTTATCGGATTGGTTCCTAATATAAAAGGTTTGGAGAATGCTATTGAAGCGGGAGTTAAACACGTAAACTTCGTTTTTTCTGCAAGCAATACACACAATCTTCAAAATGTAAAGAAAACGACAGAGGAATCGCTTGAGGAATATAAAAAGATTTACAAGTTAGCGAGCGATAATGAAGTAACACTTGATTGTATTATTGCAACAGCTTTTGGATGTCCGTTTGAGGGGATGACGCCAAAAGAACGAATTGTATCCATAGTTGATGAACTTATTGGAAAAGGAGTTAATCTTCTCTCATTAGCTGACACAACAGGTATGGCAAATCCAAAGCAAGTCTTTGATACCTGCTTGGAAGTTTCAAACAAATGGCCAAGCAAACAATTGAATTTGCATCTCCATAATACACGAGGAATGGGGCTGGCTAATGTTCTTGCAGGCATGGAAGCGGGTGTTACAAGTTTTGACGCTGCACTGGGAGGATTAGGAGGATGTCCATTTGCGCCAGGGGCAACCGGAAATATTTGTACAGAGGATACCGTTCATATGCTTAAGGGAATGGGGATTGAGACAAAAATAAACCTCGATAAGCTAATAGAGGCCGCTATGCTATTAAAAGAGTATATAGGTCATGAATTACCCGGCCAAGTTATCAAAGCAGGCAAAAGTTCTAAAAGATATACGGTAAAACAGTAAAGTCTTATTGCGGAATTACATTTTTGGGAATATTCGTCTAACTATCTGTAACATGCTAATGCTTTTTCTCGTTTCTGAGAACTTGCATTCATACATTATAAGGGGGGGTACAATTGCGGAATTGGGAAACAATCCAATTGAAGAAAAACTTTATAGCTCAAGGAGTTTTCGTAATTACACTGAATCGACCACAATCAATGAATGCGTTGAATACGCAAATGTCTAGAGAATTGGTGGAGTGTTTGAAACTATTGTACAAAGATAAGGAATGTCGGGTGCTTATGATAACTGGTTCTGGTGAAAAAGCTTTCTGCGTTGGTGCTGATCTCAAAGAACGAAATGGAATGTCAAAAGAAGATTGGAAAGTGCAGCACGACATTTTCGAAGAAGCATTTATGCTAATTCGTAACTTTCCATATCCTGTCATCGCAGTCGTCAATGGCTACGCGCTTGGTGGTGGAATGGAAATGATTTTGAACTGTGATTTAAGGGTTGCGGTGAAGCATGCAACGTTTGGTCTACCTGAAGCGACACTCGGAATTATTCCAGGTGTTGGGGGAACACAACTGTTACCGAGAGCAGTTCCTGTTGCTATCGCAAAAGAAATTTTATTTAGTGGCAAGCATTTTTCTGCAGAAAGAGGGAAAGAGATCGGTCTACTCAATGTAGTTGCGGAAAGTGGGAAGCTGATGGAAGCAGCAATAGATTTAGCTGCTAGCATCGCAAAAAATGCCCCTCTTTCACTTCAAAATCTCAAGAAAGCGATTAACACCGGTCTCCAAACTGACATTACGACAGCATTAACTATCGAGCTTCAAGCCTATTATAAATGCGCAGATTCAGAAGATCGTCTGGAAGGCATCCTAGCTTTTAACGAAAAAAGACAGCCAAACTGGCAAGGCAAATAATAAATAGCTAATAAAATTAGGAGGAATTATAAGTGGCAATAAGTTCAAAAAAAGATTTGGAGTTAATCAGAAGCGGTATCCGAGCACTTTGTGAGAAGTTTCCTGAATCGTATTGGAGAAATCTTGATGCGACAAAATCATACCCAGAAGAATTTATAAAGGCTTTAACTGTAGAGGGTTGGCTATCAGTTCTTATCCCAGAAGAATATGGTGGTGCAGGACTTGGAATGGTTGAAGCTGGAATTATTTTAGAAGAAATCAATCGTTCAGGCGGAAATGCAGGGGCGGGGCATGCGCAGATGTACACAATGGGGTCAATTCTGCGGCATGGGAATGAGGACCAAAAACAACGTCTTCTTCCAAAAATTGCTAGTGGCGAACTTCGTCTTCAAGCGTTTGGGATAACAGAACCGACTGCTGGAAGTGATACAACAAGCATTGAAACGTTCGCCGAAAAAAAAGGTGATCGTTACATTGTAAATGGTCAAAAAATTTGGACCTCCCGTGCGGAATATTCTGACCTCATGCTTCTTTTAGCAAGGACGACTCCAAAGGCTGAAGTAGTTAAGAAGACTGACGGATTGAGCTTGTTTATTCTTGATATGAACGATCAGAAAGAAAATATTACGATTCGTCCAATTGAAACAATGATTAACCATTCAACAACAGAAGTGTTTTTTGAAAACGTGGAAATTCCGGTAGAAAACTTAATCGGTGAAGAAGGTAAAGGATTTCGCTATGTATTGAGTGGAATGAACGCTGAACGTATTCTCGTTGCGTCTGAGAGTATAGGGGATGGCTTTTACTTTGTTGATCGTGCGGTACAATATGCAAATGAAAGAATCGTTTTCAACCGACCGATCGGGAAAAACCAAGGTGTACAATTCCCAATTGCTGAATCTTACATGGAAATCGAAGCCGCAAAATTGATGCGTGATAAGGCGGCAAAAATGTTTGATGAAGGAATTAATTGCGGTGCGGAAGCGAATATGGCAAAATTTTTGTCGTCAGAAGCTGCGTGGAAAGCAGGGAATGCTGCAATGTCAGCATACGGTGGCTATGGATTTGCAACTGAATACAACATCGAACGGAAATTTAAAGAAGCAAGACTATTCATTGTAGCACCGGTTACAAACAATTTGATCCTAAGTTATGTTGGACAGCACGTCCTCGGAATGCCACGTTCTTTCTAATTATTTCAACTAAGAAATTAAGTATGCCAATCATGACAATTACGAGGCTGTAAGCTTAGATGAATCTAATAAAAACTTATATCGTTCTGTTTCCAAGGTGAGTACATATTACATAATGAACATACTTAAATCGTTCATTGAATTAACCATGCTGAGCATCATAAAATGGATCGGTGTTTTTAATTCATTTGCAAGAATAGGAAATTCTGTTGAAATTGTACAAAAGAATATACGATAGGTCCGGTTGATTTAAAAAGAATAAGTCGAAAAAACGAGGTGTACATGGAAGAACATTCTGAGAACGCTTCTTAACTTGGTAGGGAAGATTCAATTTTTGTACCGCGTTGAGATGTGCCGTTGTTAGCACAATAAATATAAAGGTGCAAGATAATAATAGAATTAGACTAATTCAAATTATTTAAGAGAATTTTAAAAAATGAATCGTATCTTTAATCATAAGGTTTACAAACTTTAATTCATTTTTGGGATCATTTTACATGTTTGAGCTTGGAATCATTGAAAAACAATAAGGCGAACGTTGAAAACATTTGCTGTTATTTATTCGGAAGTGACAGGGATTGGAGCGTCGATGAACATTGTTTTTGTAGATATTAAAATACGGAAAGTTTAAAGGAAAAAGACTTGGATTCATGCAGTGGAAAACGTCAATGAATATTAGTGAAAAGGAAACTAAGAAAATGGAATAACTTGAATTTTGAAGATTTAGATAGAATACAGCGTGCGACTATTATTTCAATGAAAGAAAGCGCTGTCAAAATAATAACTGAGCAGTCTTATCCAAAAAAACACAGTTTTTTAATTGCGAATGGAGGATAAAGGTGGAAAAAGAAAGGATTATCGATAAGTTTTTACAACCTAAATCAGTAGCGATTATTGGAGTATCTAAAGATTTTTCTTCCATTAGTGGCAAGCCTTTGAAAAATCTTATTCGTCATCAATATGATGGAGAAATCTATCTTGTCAATCCAAAGTATGACGAGATAGAAGGTATTACTTGTTACCCAAGTATTTTGGATGTACCTGGTTCTGTTGATGTCGCACTTATTGCGGTATCGCAGAAAAGAATTATGCAAGTTCTAGATGAATGTAAAGAGAAATCTATTAAACATTTGATTCTGTTTGGGGCAGGCTTTGCTGAGACAGGTGAAGAAGGCAAAGCTTTGCAGGATAAACTTCTAGAAGAAGCGAAAAAGGCAGATATGCATTTGCTCGGGCCAAATTGTATAGGGTTATTAAACGTAAAGAAAAGCATACCATTAGGCTTTTCAACGTCTTTTGAAACAGATAAAGGATTCATTGAAGGTAATGTCGGTTTTGCTTCGCAAAGCGGTGCACTTGGTTTTTCTCTTTTTGGTATTGCTCAGGAAGAACATATTGGTTTCTCTTATATATTCAATACTGGGAACCAAATCGATTTACATACATTGGACTGCATGGAATACATGCTTGAAGACGAAGACACGAAAGTTATTTGCGGATACTTAGAAAGTATACCGGATGGCGAGATGCTAATACGTCTTGCAGAGCGTTCTAAAGTATTAAAAAAGCCGCTCATTTTATTAAAGGCAGGCCGTTCTGAATTGGGTAAACAGGCAGCGATATCACATACGGCGTCTCTTACTGGATCAGAAGAAGCCTTTCAGGCGATTGCGAAGCAATACGGCATAATCACTGCAAACGATATTGATGACATGATTGACGCTATGAAAATATTTAAACGGGGTAAGTCGGCAAATGGCAATCGTGTTGTAACAATATCGAATTCTGGTGCGGCCGGCATTGCTTTTGCAGATTACAGCGAAGCACTCGGACTTAATCTCGTTTCACTATCAACAGAAACTGAAGAAAAAATTAAACAGGTGATTCCGCCATACGGCTCACCGAAAAATCCCGTCGATATTACAGCACAAGCGCTTAAAGAACAGCATATTTTTATTGAAACAGTTAAAATTGTCGTTAACGATCCAGAGATTGATGCCATTATTGTTCAGACAACATTTGGCGGAGAACTTGGAAAGACGATTTGTGAAAAGATTGCTGAGATTGATAGAACAACAAACAAGCCAATTGTTGTGACGGTTACAGGTGCCAATGAAATTACAGGCCAAGGGAAGGAATACTTGGAAAAAGTAGGCGTACCGGTATATCTGACGCCATATAAAACAATGGTCGCATTAAAAAAATTAATTGATTTTTCTCTATTTTGCGAGGACTCGAAAAGGAATGAAGATAGCGGTTACACTTCTCCCTCACTTGAGCATATTCCGACGTCAGGGATTTGGACCGAAGAGAAGGTTAAAAAAATATTAGCCAAGATGAATATACGGATTCCGAAAGGAAACGTGATCGAAAATGAAACACACTTGAAGCAAATAAAGGATGTCATTCCCTATCCAGTTGTTTCTAAAGTCATTTCAGATAATATTCTTCACAAAACCGATGCCGGTGGGGTGAAGGTAAATATACAAAATGCGGAAGAATTACAAAAAAGTTATACAGAAATAATAGAATCTGCAAAGAAGTATTTCCCTAATGCAAAAATTACGGGCGTTCTCGCTGAAGAGATGATCAATGACGAAGCGGTAGAAATGTTTATCGGTATTAAAGATGATCTTGATTTCGGCACGCTGATTGTCACCGGATTAGGTGGCATATTTATCGAAGTATTAAATGATGTTGCAATAAGAAAAGCACCTATATCATTGGTAGAAGCCCGTCTTATGTTAAAGGAATTGAAAGGATATCCTTTATTAGAAGGTGTAAGAGGTGCTGCAAAACGTGATATTGAAGCATTGGCGGAAGCATTGGTACGAATCTCTTACTTTGCAAAAGTGCATGAAGGCAAAATTAAAGAAATGGATATTAACCCCATTTTAGTATTTGAAGAAGGAAAAGGAATCGCAGCCCTGGACGGGATAATATTATGGAACGATTGATTAAAATAGAGTGAAAAACATGATGCATCATTAAAAAATTAAAGTTAGAATTGATCCAAAAATTTTGCAGATCTACTTTGATGGACAAATCCTTGGTGATTTGGGTGCTAATGTTATCAAGGTGAGCAGCTGTTCAAGATGGTTTATGACGCTAGATTTGAATGAGAGAGCTGTTACTGAAACAAAAGAAGCATTATACAGGAAAAAAATAGTGATGTGTTAATTGAAAGTTTTCGTACAAGTACACAGGAAAAGTTTGAAGTGAGAGGTTGGCACCTTTGTGGTCTAATTTAAATCAATACCGTTGAGGAGTTGTACCGCCATTTTAAGCCTCTGCAAGGGGACATGAGTAGAGAATGATCTAGAGGAAATTTCAAAATTTGTTAAGGGGAGATAAAAAATGAACTTTAAATTAGATGACGAATTATTAGCACTGAAACAAAATGTTAAAGACTTTGTTTATAACACAGTCGATCCACTAGCGGATGAGATTGAGAAAAAAGATGCAGTCCCTCAAGAAATAATGGATATGAGTAAAGAAATGGGCCTCTTTGGATTGAGTATTCCTGCAGAATATGGTGGGTTAGGGATCGGGATGGTTGGCAAAGCAGCGATATATGAAGAACTTGGAAAAACAATCAACGGTTATACGACACTGATTGGCGGCCACACAGGGATCGGAACAGTTGGGATTGTTGAGATGGGGGATGAAGAACAGAAACAAAAATATTTGCCTAAATTGGCATCAGGGGAATATATCGGTGCATTTGCTTTAACCGAGCCAAGCGCAGGATCTAACGCAAGCAATTTAAAAACGACCGCGGTTCGCAAAGGAGATAAGTATATACTAAACGGATCCAAGCATTACATTACAAACGGAAACATTGCGGACGTATTTACAGTGATGGCTGTTACCAATCCAGACAAAGGTGCAAAAGGAATCACTTCCTTTATCGTCGAAAAAGATTTTCCAGGTTTTATTGTTGGAAATATTGAACAAAAAATGGGCCTTCATGGTTCTCAATCTGTCGAGTTATTTTTTGAAGACTGTGAAGTTCCTGTAGAAAATATTCTTGGTGATGAAGGACAAGGATATGTGAATGCTTTAAAAATTTTAGCCAATGGACGGGCTGGCTTAGCTGCGAGAAACTTGGGCTCATGCGTTAAGCTAATGGAACTGACTTTAAAACATGCGATGGAGCGTGAACAATTTGGGAAGCCAATTTTTGAACAGCAAGTGATTCAACATTATATTGCTGAAATGGATTTGGATATTGAAACATTAAGAACAATGACATACCGAGTGGCCTGGATGGTTGACCAAAAAATGAATGTTATTAAAGAGGCAGCAATGGTTAAACTGCTTGGATCGGAAGTGTATTGTCGGATTGCTGACCAAGCCGTGCAAATTCATGGTGGAATTGGCTATATGAGCGATTATCCAATCGAAAGATATTACCGTGATGCTCGAATTACAAAAATTTACGAAGGGACTTCCGAAATTCAAAAAAATATTATTGCAACCCAAATCAAGAAAAACTATTTTAAAAATAATTAAACAAAGTACAAGATTAGGAGTGAAAGGGTATTATGGAATTTAAAACAAGTATTGGGAAATCTACACCCGATAAAATTTATGTGTATGGCTACGATTTAACAGAAGATTTAATCGGAAATATTACTTTGGCTGATATGGCATTTTTAGGAGCAAAACATCGAAAACCGACTGAAAATGAATCAAAAATGTTAAATGCTATTTTAGTTGCGATTTGTGAACATGGCTTTACACCTAGCTCAATATCAACACGTTTAACTTATCTTGGAGCTCCGGAAGCGGTGCAAGCTGCAGTAGCATCAGGCTTACTAGGCGCTGGAACTGTTTATCTAGGTGCAATGGAGGACGTAGCCGAGATGCTCCAAAAAGCTTTCCAAAAGTATGGTGATAACAAAGAGATACATGAACTGGCATCAATCATCATTAAAGAAAGAAAAATAAACGGTCTTCAGCTTCCAGGATTTGGACATCCGATGCATAAACCTGAAGATCCGCGCACAACTAAGTTATTTGAGATTGCCGAAGAGCTAGGTTTTAACGGAAAAAACTCTAAGCTTTTAAAAGAAATTCATAGGCAATTTTGCGATTCAAAAGGAAAAACGATAACGCTAAATGCAGTTGGCGCGATTGGTGCCATTATGTCCGATATGGATTTTGACTATAAAGTAGTTAAATCATTCGCTGTTGCATCCCGTGCAGTAGGTCTTGTTGGTCATATTGTAGAGGAAATTGAATTCGGAAGAAAGGACAGTGTTGGGCAGCAAATTTACGATTATGTCGAGGAGAATACACTTTATAAAGGATAACCTAAATATTTTTTAGGAGGAATGAAAGTGAAAAAGAAAGTTATATTTCTATTAATGCTGACAAGTTTATTCGGACTGGTTATTGGTTGTAGTGGAGAACAAAAAGAATCAGCATCTAGCGGTACTTCATCTAGCGACATAGAACTTCCAGAGCAAATTGTCATGACAACATATGATATTGGGTCGTCTGGGTATACTCAATTAAGTGCTATTTCCGATGCAATCACAAAAGAATTCGGTGCACAAATTCGTATGATGCCATCAGCTTCAGGACTTGGTCGCCTTCAACCTTTGAAAGACGAGACAGCACTCTTCGGTGGCAGACTCGCGGATGAAGTTTATTTTGCATTTGAAGGGATTGAGGAGTTTGCGGTACCACAGTGGGGACCACAAGATATCACTTTTATGTATCCAATCGTTAATCAATACGGCTTTTTAGTGCTTGAAGATTCAAAATTCGAAACAATTGAAGATTTGAAAGGAGCTAAGTTTCCTAGAATCATAGGCAACCCATCGATAAACATAAAAAACGAGGCGTTATTAGCCGCGGCTGGATTAACTTATGATGATGTAGAAGTTGTGGAAATCGCATCATATGGTGATCAAACTGATCTTTTGGCTCAAGGAAAACTTGACGTTGCTACTACTGTTCCTTCTGCAGCTATGGTTTTTGAGGCTGCTGAACTTCATGGTGTACGCTGGCTTGATATTTCCATTATAGAAGATGATGAGGCACTTGAAAGATTAAGAGAAATATATCCTTCAGCAGTTGTATCACCCTGGGATATAGGAGGGGCACTAACTAAAGGTGAGCCAGAAATCTTCTTAGGATATACGACTTATGCTCCTGCAGCTTACAGAGACGTGGACGCGAACTTTGTTTACAATTGGTTGAAAGCGCTTGAAGCAACATTTGATACGTATAGTCAGGTTTCTGAAGATATGTCAGTTTGGCATTATGAAGAATCAGTGCCTGAACCGCTGTCTGTCCCTATCCATGAGGGCGGTGTCCAATATTTTAAAGAAAAAGGACTGTGGAATGATGAATTTGAAAAGAAAAACAATGAACTCATAGAAAGGCAAAAAAAGCTTAAAGAAGCATGGGAAACAGTTGTGGAAGAGTCGAGTGAAAAAGGGTTGAGTGAATCAGAGTTCCCGGAGTATTGGCTCAAACGTAAAGCAGAATTGCTCGATTAATTTTAATAGTTAAATTTTCCTCACTGAGACTTTCCAAATTAAGGGTTAAATATTGAGGCTTTTTATTTAAAGGGTGTGATTGAAAATGACAGAGCGTCTTGGAAGGTTTTGGACTATTATTGCTTTAATCTTAGTACTCTCTGCAGTATGCATATCAGTGAATCAGCTGTTTTACTTAAAATTATTTGGATTTAGTCCCATTTTTGAAGCCTATCTTTACTATTTATTGGCTAGTTTTTTACCGCTTGCCTTTTTAATATGGCCTGCCAGGAAATCAGAAGATGTACAGAAAGTGCAATGGTATGATGTTTTGTTATTTATCATTGCGCTCGTTTTTCCAATCTATTTGGGAATAAATGGGGAACGTGTTGTGCTTATGGGCTGGGAAACAAATGCACCTATGTTGCCGACTGTTGGGAGTATTTTGCTTTGGATTGTCATCCTTGAAGGTGTTCGTCGCGTAGCAGGGCTTGTTCTTGTGCTTGTTTGTCTTTTCTTTTCCATTTTTCCAATTTTTGCAGGAAATGTACCGATTTCTTTTCTTCAAGGTATTTCATTTGATTTCGTATCGACAGCAACAAATCATATTATGAGTCATAATTCAATCTTAGGTGTTCCCATGAAAACAATGGGAAGTTTGCTAATAGGATTCCTAATATTTGGAGCAGTTCTTGTTAATACAGGTGGAGGAGATTTTTTCTTTAAGCTTGCTCAATCATTATTTGGAAATCAGCGTGGCGGAACGGCGAAAGTTTCAGTTATTGGAAGCGCCTTCTTCGGCATGTTAAGTGGAAGTGCGGTCTCTAATGTAGTAACTACGGGTTCAATGACAATCCCAGCAATGAAGAAGTCAGGGTTTAAAAATCATTATGCGGGTGCTGTAGAAGCTACTGCTTCGACGGGTGGTACCATTACACCTCCAATCATGGGTTCTGCTGCCTTTATCATGGCTTCTTTTTTGGCAATCCCATACGCTGAGATTGCACTTGCAGCCGCTATTCCAGCTGCCCTTTTTTTTATAGGGGTTCTTTTCCAGGTGGATGGGTATGCCGCAAAAAACAACCTTGTTGGTACACCTAAATCCGAGTTGCCGTCTTTTTGGACTACATTTAAGGAAGGCTGGATCTACATTTTTGCTACAATATTGCTCGTTTATTTAATTTTCGTTTCAAAAAACGAAGCACAAGCTCCTTATTATGTTTCGCTGTTTCTAATATTAGGCACCTTTTTACGCAAAGAAACACGAATGAACTTGGAGAAAGCAAAGCAATTAATTCTTGATGGCGGGAAGCTTATGGCCGAAATAACGACGATATTAGCTGCTGTTGGCTTCATTGTAGGAGCTCTTTCAATCACAGGGGTAGCTTTCGCATTTTCAAGAGAACTTATAGCCGTTGCAGGTGGAAGTGCGTTATTAATTTTGATCGCAGGTGCGGTGACTAGCTTCATATTAGGGATGGGGATGACAGTTTCTGCTGTATATATCTTTTTAGCTGTTATTATGGCACCGGCCTTAGTCGGACTTGGATTTGATCCAGTTGCAGCACATTTATATGTCATCTATTGGGCAACCGTGTCTTATATTACGCCTCCTGTTGCATTAGCAGCATACGCTGCATCAGGAATTGCAAAAGCAGATCCGATAAGAACCGGATTTACGGCAATGAAACTCGGGGCAGTTAAATACTTTTTACCGCTGTTCTTTGTTTATAATCCAGCATTAATTGGTCGAGCAGAATCCTTTGAGATTATTGTGACGGCTATATTTGCACTACTTGGTGTTTGGTGGCTCTCTTCTTCAATGGAAGGGTATTTAATTGGGTTAGGTAATTTATCGAACATATTTTTAAGAGTAGTTGTAGGGGTAGCGGGTTTACTTGCGTTTTTCCCTCATCTTTTGACAGACTTTATCGGTTTAGCCATAATGGTAATCATTTATGCATGGGCTTTTATAAAAAAGAAAAGTGAACCAACTAGTATTAGTGTATAGGTGAAGAATGCTAAACAATATTTCAAATGAACTAGTCTACCGTATTCGAAAAATTTTAACCGATTCTAATATGAAGAAAACTTATCATTTCAAAATGATCTACTTATAGAAAGGAATGATGAATGTTGAGTAATGATAAACTAGTCAAAGCGCCTATATCTGAAAATGTGGAAATGCCTGATACAAAAGGTATAAACTTTTTTGAAATTGATCCTAATTTGCAATTCCTTTTAAATATGTATTTGTCGTCAGATGAATTGACAAAAGCTTTACCTTATTTGAAAGAATTAGGTAAGCTTGCAGGAGATGAACTTGATGAACTTTCTCGAGATGCTGATCGCTACACTCCTGAACTAATTCATTATAACCATAAAGGTGAACGTATTGACGAAGTGAAGTACCATCCTTCTTATATACGTATGGAGGAAATTGGTTTTGAACAATTTGGATTTGCTGCGATGTCAAATCGGCCCGGTGTTTTTGGGTGGGAAAAGCCTTTTTCGAAAGTTTTAAAATATTCATTTTGGTATTTATTTGCACAATCCGAATTTGGTCTCTGCTGCCCAATGAACATGACAGATTCAGCCGCACGGATTTTGGAGCAATATGCAAGTTCTGAAATGAAAGAGAAATACTTTCCCCTTTTAACAAGTACTGAAAAAGATAAGAGATGGTCTGCAGCACAATTTATGACAGAGAAACAAGGAGGCTCTGATGTAGGCGCTAATACACTAACAGCTAAAAAAGTAGGCGATCATTACGAATTGTGGGGTGATAAATGGTTTTGTTCAAATGTATCAGCTGATCTTGCATTGGCATTGGCACGACCGGAAGGAGCGCCAGAAGGTACAAAAGGATTGGCAATGTTTCTCGTTCCAAGAATATTGGAAAACGGTGAACGCAATCGTTACCGGATTAATCGATTAAAAGATAAATTAGGTTCGAGAGATATGGCATCGGGTGAAATTACATTCGAGGGTGCTATGGCGTATGTCGTCGGTGAATTGAATTCAGGTTTTAAACAAATGATGTCAATGGTTAATTCTTCAAGGCTTTCAAATGCTGTACGTTCTGCAGCAATGATGAGAAGAAGTTATTTAGAGGCAGTTGTAACAGCAAAAGGGAGAAAAGCTTTTGGAAAAACGCTTATCGAATTGCCGTTAATGAGAGAGAACATTTTTGAACAGATGTTAGATGCTGAGGCAGCTGCTTCAATGATTTTCTATACATCAAATGTCTATGATAAAGCAGATGAAGGCAGCCAAGAATATAAAACATTGCTTCGTGTGATGACACCCCTTTTGAAAGGTTATATTTGCAAGCGGGCAAGATATATTGCAGCGGAATCGATGGAAATTCGCGGTGGTAATGGATATATTGAAGACTGGGTTAACCCAAAGATTGTCCGGGATGCACATCTAGGTTCGATTTGGGAAGGAACAACAAATATTATCGCACTTGACATTATCCGGGCTTTTCATAAAGATCACGCAGATGAAGCATTTTTAAATGATTTGGAAACACGCATGTCTAAATTGAAAAACAGCATGGCTCAAGAAGCGGCTATTAGTTTGCATTCAACGATTAAAAAGTTTAGAAATCAAGTCGATAGAATTAAAGCTGAAAAAAGTGCCGAACATGAGATAGCAGCAAGAAGGTTTATGGATAGAATGTATCATCTTTGTGCAGCAAGCGTCTTGTTATCGGAAGCCGATTATCAAATTTCTACAAATAATAGTAATCGCAAATTTTTTGTATTTATTCATTATGTCCAAAGATATTTACTTGGAACGGAGGACACCTATACATTTGATAAGTCGTTAAATGAGTATCTTGAGCAGTTAATCGATTGGGAAGAGATCCCATCTGAAGCGGTAGAGGAAATTTTGAAAGAAATTAAATAAATTTAATCAGGAATTGTTTAAAAAGCCTGAAAGCCGCTAGAACGGCTCTCTTTCCGCGAGTAGATTCTGCTGTATAGGAAGTACAAGTGTCGATGACGTTAAGAACGTGACGGTTGTGTTAGGAGGTCTTTTGACGTACAGCAGACGTTGCCACAGGATCCGATGGCTCTGACAAGACGTTTATAGTTAGTGGATAGTAATCTGTTTTCATTCGTCCTATCCTTATTAAATTATTGGATTCGACATTCTATCATTAAATTTAAACTATATTGTTTCACTCAAAAAGAAATTTTTAACATTATTTTATTGAAGTTGCTTTTGTACGTGAGGAAGGGAGAAAATGTCGCGAAAATACAGAATCATAGGAATGTTGAAGTCTAATTTTGCACCGCTTGAAGTTAATATGATCTTATTGTTTAATAGAAAACATTTTCAATAAAATAATATTCACCTGTTTTGAATGATGTAAATGTTCGTGATGTGTGTTTAAATTACGTTGTTTATAGGTTAGCGTAAAGTTGTATCGATTACTGTGTATTTTTAACTGAATGAAAGGGGAAATAAAATGGAATTAAGTAGAAGGTTGGCACAATATATTTCTACGTTATCATATGAACAGCTACCTAAACATGTTATTGAATTTACGAAACTATGCCTATTAGATTATTTTGCCTCAGCGATTGCTGGGAAAGACAAAAAACCGATTCAAATGATTGACCAGTTTGCAAAAGAAATGGGTGGATATGAACAAGCAACTACAGTAACAGGTGGAAAAACCTCAGTCATGAATGCAGCATTTGTCAATGGAGCTGCGAGTCATATTGTAGAGCTTGATGACATTCATAAAGGATCAATCATTCATGCGGCTACTGTCGTTATTCCGGCTGTGCTTGCGGTCGCTGAATGGAAACAATTATCGGGAAAGGAAGTCATCACCGCTGTAGTTGTAGGTTATGAAGTATGCTATCGAATTGGTGAGGCAGTATCCCCATCTCACTATTATTTCTGGCATAATACGGCGACATGTGGCACGTTCGGTGCGGCTGCGGCCGTTGCAAAGCTATTAAACTTAACAGAAGAACAAATTGTTCATGCACTGGGTAATGCAGGTACACAAGCGGCTGGACTTTGGGAGTTTATTGAAGACGGTGCGATGACGAAACAGCTTCACCCGGGAAAAGCGGCAATGAACGGATTGATCAGTGCTATGCTTGGAAAGAAAAACTTTACAGGGGCAACAAAAATATTAGAAGGTAATCGCGGATTTTTTCATGCGATGAGCGAACAGTTTGATGTGACAAAAGTAACAGATAAACTTGGAGAACGATACAAAATTATTGAAAACTCATTTAAAATTCATGCATCATGCCGGCATACCCACCATGTGATGGATGAAATGATTGAATTAGCAAAAGAGAGAAAGTTTCAGGAAAGAGAAATCGATCATATCGTTGTTCGAACGTATCAGGTTGCAATTAACATTACAGATAACGATAAGCCGATGACGGTATATGCAGCAAAGTTCAGTTTGCAGTTTTGTACAGCATTAGCACTTTTAACTGGAAGAGGGGGACTTGATGATTTTAATGAAGGAACGTTGTGGGACCATGACATTCGTGCATTGATGAAACGGGTAGAGCTTATTTCCGACGAGACATTTAACGATGCTTATCCTGACAAGTGGGGGGCGGCTGTCACAGTATACTTAAAAAAGGGTGATTCGATTACGAGAAAAACAGATTATCCGAAAGGTGATCCTGAAAAGCCTGTAACCTCTGATGAGTTAGTTATGAAGTTTAAAAATTTGGCAAAAACTATGTCAGATGTAGCTCGGGA
This sequence comes from Pueribacillus sp. YX66, assembly GCF_041725775.1. Classification (NCBI taxonomy): domain Bacteria; kingdom Bacillati; phylum Bacillota; class Bacilli; order Caryophanales; family Bacillaceae; genus Pueribacillus; species Pueribacillus sp. YX66. The sequence goes on from NZ_JBEUEL010000004.1 coordinate 55,750, forward strand.
TCGTTTCGTCAACGACGTATTAACGTTAGAGAGGCAAAAAAATATACATAAATTAATGAAAACGATTCACGAATAGGGGATTAACGATGAGAGAAATCCATTTTGATGAGATCGTTGAGAAAGTTGCTCAGCTTTGTATAAAGTCAAACTATGAGTTAGGCGAAGATGTCATGCAAGCGTTTCGCTCGGCATTAAAATCGGAAAAGTCTGAAATGGGAAAAGATATTATAAACCAATTAATTGAAAATGCGAACATTGCAAAACACGATCAAGTTCCGATGTGCCAAGATACAGGAACTGCTGTCTTTATCGTTGAGCTAGGTCAAGATTGTCATATTATTGGTGGTCAGCTAAAAGCTGCAATTAATAAAGGAGTAAAAAAAGGCTACGGTGAAGGGTATTTGCGTAATTCAATCGTGCACGATCCGTTAAATCGAAAAAATACTGGTGACAATACGCCTGCCATTATTCACATTGAAATGGTCGAAGGAGATCAACTCGCACTTCATATGACTGCTAAAGGAGGCGGTGCTGAAAATATGAGTGCGTTAAAAATGTTAAAGCCTTCGGATGGGATTGACGGGGTGAAAGATTACATTATCGATATCGTGAAGGAAGCAGGGCCAAATGCGTGTCCGCCGCTCGTCGTCGGTGTCGGAATAGGAGGCAATTTTGAACGGTGTGCCTATTTAGCAAAACGGTCGTTATTTCGGCCGTTAGGTGAACGGCATCAAGAACGTCACATTGCCGAGCTTGAAGCTGAGCTTATTCGTACAATTAACCGTCTCGGAATTGGCCCGCAAGGAATGGGTGGAAGTACGACAGCACTAGATGTCAAAATTGAAGCAGAACCATGCCATATTGCTGCGCTCCCAGTTGCAGTTAATTTAAATTGCCATGCAAGTCGGCATAAAACAGCAGTATTGTAGGTGATGATGAATATGCAAAAACATATTTATTTACCATTAAACGATAAGTCGATTCACACACTGCGAGCAGGAGAAAGAGTGTTGCTATCAGGAACCGTTTATACAGCGAGAGATGCTGCTCATAAACGGATGATTGAGCAACTTCAAGACGGCAAACGACTTCCGTTTGATGTGAACCGACAAGTCATTTATTACGTTGGACCGACGCCAGAAAAACCAGGTCAAGTGATTGGTTCAGCTGGTCCGACGACGAGTTCACGGATGGACAAATATACACCTGCACTTTTAAATCTAGGTTTAAAAGGAATGATTGGAAAAGGCTACCGAAATGAAGATGTGAAACGAGCTATCGTTAATAACAAAGCTGTCTATTTCGGATCAATCGGTGGCTCTGCAGCTCTTATTTCTCGTTCAATTAAAGCTGTGGAAGTCGTTGCTTACGAAGAATTAGGTACAGAAGCGATTCGGAAATTAACGTTAGAAAAGTTTCCGTGCATCGTTTTATATGATGCATTTGGCGGCGATCAATATGAGATTGGCAAGAATATGTATCGTGAATTAGAATAGGGAGGAGATGCTTAATCGAAAATTGTAAATATCGTCGAAAAAGCAGTACCGATAAAATCGGAAATCCGTAATGCATATGTCGATTTTTCTAACATGAGTGCGTCTGTTGTTGCCATTATTACTGATGTGATGAAAGATGGAAAGCCCGTTATCGGTTACGGTTTTAACTCTAACGGTCGCTATGCATCGAGCGGTCTATTGAGAGAACGTTTTATTCCAAGACTTCTTGAAGCGAGTCAAGAAGACATTTTAAATGATGACGGGACAAACTTTGATCCGCATAATTAACTTACGAGGGTGTGACAACTTGAAAAATTATAAGATAGCTGTTATCCCAGGGGACGGGATAGGAAGAGAAGTCGTTCCTGTCGCGCTTGACGTATTAGAAGCGATAGCAAAGAAACATAACTTCTCGTTTTCGTTCACACAATTCCCTTGGAGTTGTGACTATTATTTAGACCATGGAGAAATGATGCCATCTGATGGGCTAGAGCAATTAAAGAGTTTTGATGCGATCTTTCTTGGGGCAGTCGGAGATCCGAATCTTGTTGAAGACCACATATCACTGTGGGGACTGTTACTAAAAATTCGTCGAGAATTTCAGCAATCGATCAATATTCGTCCTGCTCGCTACTTCGAAGGATTAACATCACCACTTGCTGATCCGAAAAACTTTGATCTCGTTGTCATTCGAGAAAATAGCGAAGGTGAGTATAGTGAGGTTGGTGGTCGGATACATAAGGGTGACGATGAAATTGCGATCCAAAATGCGATTTTTACGCGTAAAGGGGTCGAAGCTGCGATGCGGTATGCATTCAAAATTGCAGGCGAACGCCGAGGACATGTGACAAGTGCAACGAAATCAAATGGAATATTCCATACGATGCCGTTTTGGGATGAAGTGTTTGATGTCGTGAAAGAAGAATATCCAAATATGAAAACGTCAAAGACCCATATTGACGCATTGGCGGCATTTTTTATTAGCCGTCCAGAAGATTTTGATGTCGTGGTAGCAAGCAATTTATTTGGTGATATTTTAACAGACATTGGCGGTGCAATTATGGGAAGTATTGGAATTGCTCCTGCTGCGAATATTAATTTAACAGGAGAATATCCTTCCATGTTCGAACCCGTCCATGGGTCTGCACCGGATATTGTCGGAAAAAACATTGCGAATCCGATCGGGCAAATTTGGACAGCCAAAATGATGCTTGATCATTTTGGCGAATTTGAAGCGGGAGAAGAAGTTCTTACCGCAATCGAGCATGTGACAAAAAGCGGAATAAAAACACTAGACATTGGTGGAAATGCGACAACAGACGAAGTTGCGAATGCTATATGTGATTTTATAAAAAAGGATGTTACGCCATCATAAAGGGTGTAATTTGTTGGGGGAATAGTAATGGATAGTTTTCGCTTATCTGATCTCGATCGAGCAACACTACAATATAAAGTAACGTCAAAATTACGTGAAGCGATTTTAAAAGGGGAATTTAATATGGGGGATCGGCTCATTCAAGAAGAATGGGCTGAGAAATTAGGGGTTAGTCGAATGCCAATACGAGAAGCCCTTAGGCAATTAGAAGTAGAAGGTCTCGTAAAAATTGAACCGCGGCGTGGAGCGATCGTAACCCCGATATCAGTTGAAGATATTGAAGAAATCTATCAATTGCGTGCATTACTTGAAGGTAAAGCTGTTGTAATGTCGTTACCGAACTTAGATGATGATGACATTCAAGAATTAGAAAGCTTGCATCTGAAAATGACGAAGTTACGTGCAGATGATAGCGATGTTGAAAAGTACATGGAGCTAAACAATAAGTTCCACCAGATTCTTCGTTCAGGGTGTCCGTGGCGAAGAATTCACGGGATTATCGATACTCTTTGGAAAGGTATTCCACCGTATACGCCAAGCCTTCTTATTAATCATGTGAACGATTCAATGAAAGAACATGAACAAATGGTTCAATATGTAAAAGAAAATGAGCCAGAGAAGTTAGAAGCTGTCGTAAAAAAACATATATTGCGAACGCGAAATAATTTGATCAAAGTCGTTAGTCGTCAGGATGAGAACAGCTAATCAGCCGTATCTCATCTTTTTTCATGATAATTAAAACCAAAAAATCTGATTATATAGACAAATGAGAATGTATCCAGTATCCTAATACATAGAGTAATACTTTTTATAAGGGGAGTTGAGAAAGTTGGCAGGTCCATTACATGGTATTCGTGTCGTTGATGTGACGACGAACATTTCAGGCCCGAGCTTAACGATGATTTTAGCTGATTTAGGTGCAGAAGTCATCAAAATCGAACGTCCGAATCGTGGAGATGATTCGCGAATGATGGGTCCATTATGGGAAGGTGAAGGCGTTTATTATTTAAATATTAACCGTAATAAACGTTCTATCGTTATCAATTTACAAGAAGAAGAAGGTAAGCACGTCGTTTATAACTTTGTGAAAGACGCTGACGTTTTCGTTGAGAATTTTCGCTACGGTAAAGCAGAAAAGTTAGGATTTGGTTATGACAAATTAAACAAACTTAATTCGAAACTTATTTACTGTTCACTTTCAGCGTACGGTCAAAAAGGCGAGAAAAAATATAAGCCTGGTTACGATGCGATTATTCAAGCCGATACGGGAATAATGGGGATAAATGGGTCAGAGAAAGCAGGACCTGCAAGAGCAGCCGTATCGATTTTAGATCAAGGAAGTGCAATGTGGGGAGCAATCGGTATTATTTCAGCACTTTATGAACGGAAAAAGACAGGAAAGGGTCAAAAAGTAACGACCTCTTTATATGAAACAGGTGTGTTTTGGATGGGCTATCATATGCTGGCGTATATGGCGACAAAGACCGAGCCTAAAAAAATGGGTTCTAACCATGCTGCGTTTGCACCGTATGGAGCGTTTGAAACATCTGACGATCCAATTATGATCGGTGTATCGAACGATTCGTTATTTGAAAAAGTTTGCCGTGTGATTCAAAAGGAAGAATGGATAACCGATGACCGATTTTGTACGAATATTAAGCGAGTAAAAAATCGTACCGAGCTTAACGAATTGCTTGAAAACCAATTTAAAACGAACAGCTCGGCGTACTGGCTTGAAAAATTTGATAAAGAAGGCGTTCCTTGTTCTATTATTCAAAACGTTTCATCTGTATTACAAGATAAACAACTCGAAAGCTTAGAGATGCTAGCAAGTGCTAACCATCCAAAAATAAGTGATTTGAAACTCCCTAGACTGCCAATTCGTCTCTCAAACTCCACGTTAGAAATAAAAAAATCACCGCCACTCTTAGGTGAGGATACGGTTCAAATTTTAAAGGAACATGGCATAAACGATGAACATATTCAAATATTATTGAATAAAGGGATTATTCAATAAACAAAGCAGGGTTGCTTAATTTTTGTTAAGCAACCCTGCTTGATTTAATTTCCTGACACGTCTTTTACAGCTTCATAAACATCCGCACCAATTTGGTCTTCGAACTTATCATAAATTGGTTCTAACGCTTCACGGAAGGCGGCAACTTGCTCATCTGTTAATTCAATGATTTCTACTTGTCCACGTTCTTTTAACGTTTCGTAAGCAGCATCATTTAGTGCTTTCGCTTCACTTCTTGCCACGTCTGTTCCTTTTTTAACACCTTCTTCAACGATTTTTTTTGTTGTATCATTCAAGTTTTCCCAAAATGTCGTATTCGTAAAGATGGCATAATCGACACGTGTATGATTCATGACAGTCATATATTTTTGAACTTCATCAAATTTTCTTGATTCGATGTTACTAAATGTATTTTCTTGCCCATCGATTACTCCTTGATCGAGTGCGGTGTATAATTCATCGAATGGGATCGATTCTGAGCCCGCTCCTAGTGCTGTATAAACAGCTTCTAAAACTTGTCCTCCTTGCGTACGGAATTTCATTCCATTGACATCTTCAGGCTTTTCAATCGGTTTATTATTATTTGTTAAATGTTTACCACCGTTTGGCCACATGTATAATCCAATGACACCATCATCTTCTAAACTACTTAAGATTTCTTGTCCTTTTTCTCCGTCCCAAAATGCAATTGCCTCTTCGTCATTTCTGAACGCAAATGGTAATGAAGGAACGTTAAATTGTGAGTTGTTCCCGACAAATTTTGAAAGGTCTGGTGCAATAAATTGAACATTGTTTGCTACGAGGTTTTGATATTCATCTTGGTCACCAAATAAAGAACTCATCGGATAAATTTCAACTTTGATTTTACCGCCAGATTCTTCTTCGATGTACTCCTTCATCGCTAAAGCCCCTTGATGTTTTGGTGTGTTTTCAGCAACAACGTGTGAAAATTTAATCGTAATCTCTTGAATTTCCTGATCATTCGTATTTTTTTCACTTGCAGTTGGCTCATTGCTGTCATCGCCACAAGCGATCAATACGCTCAGCAGCAAAAATACAAATAAGACTATAAACTTACTTTTCAATCAAAACCCCCCTCATTTAAAATAAATGATTAAACCGTTGTTTTAAAAAATATTAAACCACCCCCTAAATGGTTTTTGGATACATACAGTCAGAGAGATTTTAACATAACTAAAATAGTAAGTAAAGTTTGAATATTGTAAATATCATCTTGTTGTTTAAAAACGTATGGATTATTATAGATTTAAATAGTATCCAAAATACAAACTGTTTTTGTTAGCGCTTACATTAGTATTGTATAAAGGAAGGTGGGGGAATTATGAAGGTTTTAACGAAAATTGAAAACTTTTTTGCTGCTTTGTTTTTTATTAGTGGTATTGCAGTTAGTCTTTATGCCGTTTTTATGCGTTATATTATTGGGCATTCACAAAGTTGGGCAACGGAAATATTCACGATGCTACTCGTATGGGCAATATTTATTGGGTTTGCGACGGCGCTACGTGATAATGCGCATATTGCGATTGACATTGTTTATGATCGGGTCGGTCCCAACGTGAAAAAAATTTTTGAAATTGTCACTCTCATCTTCGGTATTAGTTTTTCTATCTTTTTTATTTGGACGGGGACGCAAATGGTCCTCGCAGCATACAGTCAAGGCATAAAAACGATTGATGCTGGCTTTCCAATTTGGATTTATTATTTAATCATGCCAGTCGGAGGTCTCTTGTTACTCATCCGATTTATTGAAAAAGCGTTTCGTTTTTTTACGAAAGATGTGACGACAGAAACGGAGGTTGAATCGGAATGGCAACAATAATTTTATTAAGTCTTTTGTTTATTTTAGCCTTCTTGAGAGTGCCAATCGCAATTAGTTTAGGAATTTCAAGCATTGTTGCTTTATGGATAGTTGATTTCTCAATTAGTACAGTCGTGCAAAAAATGTTTACAGGTGTGAACAGTACGACATTAATGGCGATACCGGGCTTCGTATTTGCTGGGTTGATTATGGCAAAAGGCGGAATTTCCAAATATCTTATTGATTGCATTCGTGCATGGATTGGACATACACGTGGTGGATTAGCCGTCGTTACGATTGTGACATGTATGGTATTTGCAGCGATTTCAGGTTCAAGTCCTGCTACTGCTGCTGCGATCGGAGCTATTATGATTCCAATGATGATCAATGCAGGCTATGAGAAAAAATATGCGATGGGACTTGTAGCGACTGCAGGAACGTTAGGTATTTTAATTCCACCATCCATTCCACTCATTTTATATGGATCAGTTGCAGAAGAGTCAACAGGAAAGTTGTTTTCTGCAGGAATTTTTCCAGGGTTGTTACTCGGTGGTATGCTTATTGTAATGGCAATATTTACTGCCTATCGGAAAAATTATGGTGGGCTTGAACGAGTTCCTATTCAAGCAAGATGGAAACCAACGGCGAAAGCAATCTGGGGTTTAATAATGCCAGTGTTGATTCTCGGAAGTATTTATAAAGGCATTGTTACTCCGACAGAGGCTTCGTTTCTTTCTGTCCTTTACGCTCTCATCGTATCCTTTTTTATCTATCGTGAATTAACGTTGAAAAAATTACATGCGATTGTATTAGAATCAATCAATACGACAGCGATGATCTTTTTAATTATAGCATCTGCAATCGTATTCGGTATGTTTTTAACGACGGAGCAAGTGCCACAACAATTTGCAGCATGGGTGAGTGAAAGTGGATTTAACAAATGGACATTTCTCATCGTTGTAAGTATTTTATTTTTCATCCTTGGTATGTTTTTAGAGCCAACGGCGATTATTTTAATTACGCTACCGATATTTCTGCCCATTTTGCATACGCTCGATATTAATGTTATTCATTTTGCAATTATTATGGTAGTAAACATGGAATTAGGTATGATTACACCGCCAGTCGGGCTAAATTTGTTCGTTGTAAGTGGAATTGCAAGGGAAAAAGTCGAAAGTGTGATTCGCGGCGTTGTTCCGTTTTTCGGCATATTTGTACTCGTCTTAATTGCCATTATATTATTCCCAGAAATCTCTCTGTTTTTAACGAAGTAACAAACATGAGATGAGGTGATAGATTTGGAAAAGTCATATTTATTCGTACCTGCAAGCAAACCTGAGCGCATCGCTAAAGCGTTACAAACGAAGGCAGACGCGATCATTATAGATTTAGAAGATGCCGTGGCTTTAGCTCAGAAAGATTCAGTCCGGCGCTCTCTGACAAAAGCGATTCCAAAGTTTCAACACGTTCAGAAAAAAATCATTTTACGTATCAATGACCGAACCACTCCATTTTGGAAAGCTGACGTTCAGTTTGCAGCTCGTTATGAATTTTTAGGTGTCATGTTGCCGAAAGTAAATGGACCTGAAGATGTAAAGGCGCTAGCCACTTATTTACATGAGAATCAAGAAATTATTCCATTAGTTGAAACAGCAAAAGGCATCCAATTTGCCTATGAAATTGCAACAGCGTCACCGGCTACTTCAAGGTTGGCGTTCGGTGCAATCGATTACTGTTTAGATTTAGGGATTTCCGTTTCACCTACAAGTGAAGAACTTCTATATCCGCGATCACGAGTTGTCGTTGCATCTAGAGCGGCAGGGTTAATACCACCTATTGATACTGTATTTGCTAATTTTGTAGATATCGACGGACTTGTAACGGATGCGAAACGTGCGAAACAGTTAGGCTTTCAAGCGAAGCTTTGTATTCACCCTAAGCAACTTGACGTTGTAAACGAAGTATTTCTACCTACTGAAGTTGAACTAGAATGGGCATTTCAAGTTGTTTCTGCTTTTGAGCAAGTGGAGAAAGAAGGAAGTGGCTCGATTCAGTTGAATGGTAAAATGGTTGATTATCCCGTTTATAAACAAGCAATACAAATTATTCAACGTTCACGTTTATAGTTTTGTGTTAAATCTTTTGATTCAATAAGCTTTTTTCCTTGCCAACCAATAAAGGGTGATTGCATATGCATAAAATAAATTTAAATAATGGATGAATTTCATGGACTATCTTTAGTTTTGACATTTTGTATATAAATGTGACGAATAGTGGTGTTTGTTGGTAACAGAGTATTCTATTACTGGTAACGTATAGGGAATGTTCATGACGTGTCTCCAATATAAGCCAGAGTAGTAAGGGGGAAAGCTTATCAAAATTGAAAGTCACGTTAAGAAGTCTTTTCCTCTTTCTAGGAGTATCTTTTGCGTTTAGACCGTGATTGGAATGCTGCAGTCAACATCAAACGTGAAGGGTTGCGGCTGTTAACATAGAGAATGGAAAAGGGTTTCGTATCATAAGGTGCGCTTACGTTAGAAGCCCCACTTTGAAGTAAAACGTAGATGGGTTCACTAAGTAATCATTGTACAGGCATGGCTAGATTTTGTACAACAGTCTTTTCAATTGAATAGTTGTAATATACGTTGTAGCATTCACAGTTTATGATTTTTGGGTGGAACTATTTTAAAATAAACTATATTATGAAAATGAAATAGAAAATAGGGAGGATGATAAGATGACATATTCTTACATTAAAGAAGAAGTAAGAGATAAAACGTTACTGATTACGTTAAATGCGCCAGAAAAGCGAAATGCTTTAATTATGGAAATGCGAAATGAATTACTTGAATCGTTAGAACAAGCGGAACACGATGACAATATTCGCTGTATTGTATTAACAGGAGAAGGAAAAGCTTTTTCGGCAGGCGGTGATTTGACAGCGCTTAAAGAATTGAAAGCTTTAGAAGGTAGAAAAAGATTGCAAGCTTCACAGCCATTAATGATAAAGATGCTTGAAATTGAAAAACCGATCATTGCAGCAGTAAATGGAGCAGCTGCAGGAGCGGGCTTTAGTTTAACATTGTTATGTGATTTTATCGTTGCTTCTGATAACGCTTTCTTCGTACAAAGTTTTGTAAATGTAGGTTTGGTTCCTGATTTTGCAGCGATGCACTTTCTTCCAACGTTAATTGGGATGCAAAAAGCAAAAGAATTAATGTTTCTCGGTGAACGGATTACAGCTGAAGAAGCAGAGCGGATTGGGATTGTAAACCGAGTCGTTCCTGCAGGAAGTTTGCTAGACGAAACGATGAAAATTGCAGAAACGATGGCGACAAAAGCACCAATTTCAATCGGGATGACGAAGAAAATTATGAATCATCACCTTAACCGTGATTTAAAAACGTTATTAGAAATGGAAGCACAAGGCCAAGACATTTGTTTTCAAACAGAAGATTTTAAAGAAGGTGTACAAGCCTTTTTTGAAAAAAGAGAACCTCAATTCAAAGGGAAATAACGAAGGGAGAGTCATTGGAATGAAGACAAGAATTACAGAGTTGCTCGGAATTGAGTACCCGATTATTTGTGGAGGCATGTTTCAAGTCGGACGCGCAGAGCTTGCAGCGGCTGTTTCGGAAGCGGGAGGACTTGGGATTATTACATCAAAAACGCAAGGGACGCCAGAGAGACTGCGTGCTGAGATTCGTAGAGTGAAAGAACTTACGAATAAACCGTTTGGGGTAAATTTAAACCTTTTTCCAAGCACAACACCGACACCGAATGAAGAATTTATTCAAGTGATGATTGAAGAAGGAGTCAACATCGTTGAAACGAGTGGAAGAAGCCCTGAACCACTCATGAAGCTGTTAAAAGATAATGATTTTATCGTGATGCACAAAGTCGTCGGACCTCGCTATGCAAAAACAGCCGAGCGTTTAGGCGTTGATGCTGTCATCGTCGTTGGAAATGAGACGGGCGGTCACCCTGGAATGAGCGATGTCGGAACACTTGTCATTCTTCCGCGTGTCGTAGATTCAGTGTCGATCCCTGTCATTGCTGGGGGTGGATTTGCTGATGGGAGAGGACTTGTAAGTGCGCTCGCATTTGGCGCTGAAGGTGTCTTAATGGGAACACGCTTTATGGCGACGAAGGAAGCCCCGATTCACGAGAATGTGAAAAATTGGATGGTTGAAGCGGACGAAACGAACACAATCGTTGTGCAGAGAAGTATTGGAAGTCCGTCACGTGTCGCTGTTAATACAGTGAGCGAAGAAGTGGATCGTCTCGAAAAAAAAGGAGCGACATTAGAAGAACTCATCCCATTTATTACAGGCCAAAGAAGCAAAGACGTCTATTTTGAAGGGAATATTGACGGCGGGATTTGGTCATGTGGTCAATCCGTTGGTTTAGTGGATAAAGTGCTTTCTGTCGAAGAGCTTATTCAACAAATGGTTGCTGAAGCGAAACGTTCAATGAAGTTTATTCAAGAGAGAGTGCTGTAATCATACTATTAGTAAAGGACATCCGAACTAGATGTCCTTTACGTTTGTGGTTTCCCTATAATAAATCTCCATGCTTCTTCAAACACTCCCGCATTGAAAAGTGTTTTTCCAACGACAAGCAAGACAGGACCGAGAATTAAACCGAAAAAACCGAATAATTTAAAGCCAACAAATAAAGCAATTAACGTCGGTAATGGATCGAGTCCAATATTGGAAGAAAGTACTTTCGGTTCCATCACTTGACGCTGGACAACGACAATGCCATACAAGACAGATAGACCGATTGTTAAAAAGTAATTTTCAGCAAAAAAACTGTAAATAATCCAAGGGACGAAAATAAGTCCTGTCCCTAAATAAGGTAATAAATCTACGAGTCCAATAATGAGTGCAATCGTGATCGCATAATCTACTCGCAAGATTAACAAGCCGACGAGTACGATAACAGCTGTTATTGAAATGAGTGTCAATTGGGCTTTAATAAAACCAAACAGTGCTGTCCGTAAGCCTTCGTATACATTGCCTCCACTTTCAAGTGCTTTTTTCGGTGTGATTTTTCGAAATGTTTCTTTTAATTTATACCAATCTTTGCTTATGAAAAATGTAGCTAATATGGAGATGATTAGACCTGTTGCAAAATTAGGTAGGCTCATAAAAAAAACGGACAAACCTGTAGCAAACGCTTGAACGCCATTTTTAACGCTTTCTGTTAATTGTTGACCCATCGCTTCAATATTTTTAACGACCGTATTTTGAGATGATGGATCTAAACTATCAAACATCGTTAACAACTGATTATAGATTGGTAAGATATTCGTAAAGAAAAAGTTCTCCAAATATTGAACGAGCATTTGGAAATTTTCTGGAACAATTTCGACTAAATATTCAATCCCGTTTACCGCTTCAATGACAATGATTGTAACGAGACCTGCAAACACAGAAATAATCAACAGCATCGTTAATAAAACAGAAAACAATCGATTCATTTTCCACTTTCGTTCAAAAAAATTAACGAGTGGATTCATAAAAAACGCAACGGCAAACGCAATGATGAAAGGATATGTCACTTTTGCGGTATAATAGATGAGAATGAAACTGAGAAAAATTACAACAATAAGAAATAGAAATCGTAAAACACTATGCAATACTTTTTGATTCATCCACTGAACCACCTTTTCTAAAACTTACCAACCAGCTGAATACGTATATTTTATAACATTTTTTAACTTATAGCTATCGTTTGTCGAAAGAATGTAGATTATCTTCGTATACGAGTTCTTTGTTATATAACAAGTTTGTCGAACGAGAAAATAATTTCCGTATATTCATTCCAAAATGTTGCAGAATTGTTTATAATTAGAGACGGTGAAAAAATAATGCCTTTGTTTTAATACAGTGGCAAGTTATTATATGTTATCTTAAAAGTACAATATGATATGGAAAGGGAGAGATTTTAATGACAGCAACGCGTGGATTGGAAGGAGTCGTGGCGGCGAATTCCGCTGTAAGTTCAATTATTGATGATGTACTTACTTACAGAGGTTATAATATTGATGATTTAGCAGAAAATGCAAGTTTTGAAGAAGTTGTCTATTTATTGTGGAATGATAAACTTCCGACAAAAGAAGAGCTTAATGATCTAAATGCACAATTAGCTGAACATGCTACAATCCCACAAGAGTTAATTGACCAAATGAAATCTTATCCACTGAAAGACGTTCATCCCATGGCTGCATTACGTTCAGCAGTATCAACGTTAGCGTTATATGACAGTGATGCTGATAACATGAGTGAAGAAGCGAACTATGCAAAAGCGATTAAAATTCAAGCAAAAATCGCGACAATCGTTGCTGCCTTTGCAAGACTCCGAAATGGACAAGAACCTGTTCAACCGAAAAAAGGATTAAGTTATGCAGCTAACTTTTTGTATATGCTATCAGGGAAAGAGCCTGATGAAATTTCAGAAACAGCATTTAATAAAGCGCTCGTATTACATGCAGATCACGAATTAAATGCTTCAACATTTACTGCTCGGGTGTGTGTTGCAACACTATCAGATATTTACTCAGGTATTACAGGAGCGATCGGTGCACTGAAAGGACCTTTGCATGGTGGAGCGAATGAACAAGTGATGAAAATGCTCTCTGAAATTGCTGAACCAGATAACATTCGCCCGTACTTAGATAATGCTTTTGCAAACAAACAAAAAATTATGGGCTTTGGACATCGCGTGTATCGTAAAGGGGACCCGCGTGCAAAACACCTACGTGAAATGTCGAAAAAATTAACAGGCATTACAGGTGAACAAAAATGGTATGAAATGTCAATCCAAATTGAAGAAATTATTAAAAATGAGAAAGGATTAGTACCGAATGTTGATTTCTATTCAGCATCTGTTTACCATAGCCTCGGTATTGATCACGATCTTTTCACGCCAATTTTTGCAATTAGTCGAGTGTCTGGATGGGCTGCACATATTTTAGAGCAATATAGTGACAACCGACTCATTCGTCCTCGTGCAGAATATGTAGGAAAAGTCAATCAAAAGTATGTGCCAATCGAAGAACGGGCATAATTAGGAGGGAACTTTCCCTCTTTTTTTATGTGCACCAGGCAGGGCGACTATCTAGGTTGTGAAAGTCCACTGTGGGGGTTCACATTGACCAACCACTAGAGAAGCGCAAGGTAAGTGCTGAAGGAAGCGTGTATCAAAATCTTAGCTCGACGAACGGAAATCTAATCGAAGGCTTTATAGGCGGATAAGGCTCCATAACAAGTCAAAGTCCAAAAGATGTGCGTAACCTATAAAGTAAATCAGACGAGTAAAAGAGGAAAGATAAACCCTGGGAGGTCTCACGAACAGCTGAGGAATCCCCTAAACAGAAAGCTGGTCGAAAGTGGTTTATCGTGAAAAGTCAGCCGAAGCCATAGTAGTGATAAATATCACGAAGGGCAGAACAATTTATAGTGTTTCTACGAAACGTCAGAATGTGATAATGAGGAAAGTATGAGCGTATCTCAGAGGATACTTAAAAGTGAAGTGTCTTTCGTCACGTGAAGGGAAAGGAAGAAACAGGTGTGGAACTCTTAGAAGAAAGCTTAAGCAATCAAAACATGATTAAAGCGTACAAGCGCGTCTACCGCAATAAAGGTGCAAGCGGATTCGACGGCGTGAGTGCAAAGAGTTAAAACAATATTTGAGAACGCATAAGGAAGAAATTCGCACACAAATTCGGAAGAGGAAATACCGTCCAGCCCCAGCCTTGCGAGTTGAAAACCAAAAGAAAATGGGAAAATGCGCAAACTTGGGATTCCCACAGTCGTTGATAGAGTTATCCAACAAACCATCAATCAAAAGCTTAGCGAAATAATTTAGCGAATACAGCTACGGTTTTGGACCAGGAAGAAATGGCAAAATGGCCATCATTCAAGTGCTTGATTATATGAATGATGAGTATACTTGGCTAGTCGACATAGACTTAGAGCGTTTCTTTGACACCGTCCATCACGACAAACTCATGAGAATCATCTCCTACACGTTTAAAGATGGGGATGTAATTTTCTTAATCCGAAAATACCTCGTCAGCGTTGTGATGGTTAACGGTCAATATCGAGCTACACCCGTGGGCACCCCACAAGGTGGCACCCTAAGTCCACTCTAAGCAACATCATGTTGAACGAATTGGACAAAGAATTGGAAGCCAGAGGACTACGCTTCGTTAGATATGCAGACGACAACCTAATTTTCGTCAGAAGTGGAAAAACGGCAAACCGAGTCATGACCTCCATTACCAAGTTTATCGAAAAGAAGCTAGGACTTAAAGTCTATGTGGAGAAAAGTCGAATCTCCCGTCCTAGCCAAACTAAGTTTTTAGACTTTAGTTTCTACTTTGACTCAAACAAAAAGCAGTTTCAACCGAGACCGTGTAAAACATCCGTTCAGAAATTCCAACGGAAACTCCGTCAGATCACAAAACGGAATTTAAGTATTTCTCTAGACGCAAGAATCATGAAGCTGAAACAAGTTATCGTTGGAAGGGTGAACTACTTTAAGATAGCGTATATGAAGAGTGTACTTCAAGCCATAGACGCAAAACTTCGATTTAGAGAACGCGTGATCATTTGGAAACAATGGAAGAACAACAAAAAGAGAATCAACGTACTTGTCGAAGAAGCAAAAGGCTTAATTTACTCCCGAAGAGGCTATCGTTTCATTGGACTATCGAAAGTCGTCCAAAGAAGCCTTATCAAACATACGCTTAAGGCAAAGGAGAATTCACTTTGCCCTATATTATTATCTAAAAGTCCACACTGCAATATAAACCGTCGTATACGGAACCGCACGTACGGTAGTGTGAGAGGAAAGTTAATCAACTTTCCCTGCTGTTCGATTCCAGAAAAGTCTGTCGATTCGCACCAGAAATTTCATGTGTGATGAAAGAAATAAAACGGCGCTTATGTTATAATACAAGTTGTGTGCATAAAATACATGAGGAGGTTTTTTCTCGATGGCAAATGGTGAAAAAATTACAGTACAAAATGGGAATTTAAACGTCCCGAATAACCCAATCATTCCTTTTATTGAAGGAGATGGGATTGGCCCGGACATTTGGGCTGCCGCTTCGCGTGTACTTGATGCAGCTGTCGAAAAAGCTTACAACGGTGAAAAGAAAATTGTTTGGAAAGAAGTGCTTGCTGGTGAGAAAGCACAAAAACAAACAGGTTCATGGCTTCCGGATGAGACTTTAGACACAATTCGCGAATACATAATTGCGATCAAAGGACCGCTTACGACACCAATTGGTGGGGGCTTTCGCTCGCTTAACGTTGCGTTAAGACAAGAACTCGATTTATTTGCCTGTGTTCGTCCTGTACGTTGGTTTCAAGGTGTTCCATCACCAATCAAACGTCCAGAACTGTGTGACATGGTCATTTTCCGTGAAAATACAGAAGACATTTACGCAGGAATTGAATACCAAGAAGGTACAGATGAAGTTAAAAAGCTGATTGACTTTTTACAAAACGAAATGGGTGCTGATAAAATTCGTTTCCCAGAGTCATCTGGTATTGGCATTAAGCCGATTTCTGAAGAAGGAACGAAACGTCTCGTAAGATCAGCGATCCAATATGCACTTACGGAAGGGCGTAAAAACGTAACACTCGTTCATAAAGGAAACATAATGAAATTTACTGAAGGTGCGTTCAAAAATTGGGGCTACGAAGTAGCAGAAGAAGAGTTCGGTGATAAAGTGTTCACTTGGGCTGAATATGATCGCATCGTTGAAAAAGACGGTAAAGATGCTGCGAACAAAGCGCAAGCTGATGCCGAAGCTGCTGGGAAAATTATCGTAAAAGACGCAATTGCAGACATCTTTTTACAACAAATTTTAACACGCCCTGCAGAATTTGATGTTGTGGCGACAATGAATTTAAATGGTGATTACATTTCTGATGCTCTTGCAGCGCAGGTCGGTGGCATTGGCATCGCACCTGGTGCAAATATTAATTATGAGACTGGTCACGCTATTTTCGAAGCAACACACGGAACTGCACCGAAATATGCGGGCTTAGACAAAGTGAATCCATCGTCAGTTATTTTATCTGGTGTGCTAATGCTAGAACATTTAGGCTGGCGTGAAGCAGCAAACCTTGTGATTACTGCAATTGAAAAAACAATCTCAAGCAAAGTAGTAACGTATGACTTCGCTCGTCTAATGGAAGGTGCAACAGAAGTGAAAACTTCAGAGTTCGGTGATGCTTTAATCAATAACATGGAGTAAGGAAGGAGAACGAACGGTGGGGATTAAACGTAAGAAAGTTTCAGTCATCGGAAGTGGTTTCACTGGTTCAACGACAGCACTCATGCTTGCGCAAAAAGAGCTTTGTGACGTTGTTCTAGTTGACATTCCACAAAATGAAAATCCGACGAAGGGAAAAGCGTTGGATATGCTTCAAGCAAGCCCTGTCCAAGGTTTCGACTGCAACATCATCGGGACAGCAGATTATAAAGATACTGCAGATTCCGATATCGTTATTATTACAGCAGGTGTTGCTCGTAAGCCTGGTATGAGCCGTGACGATTTAGTTAACACAAATGCACGTATTATGAAGTCGGTCGTGAAAGAAGTTGTGGATTATTCACCGAATACGATTATTATTGTATTGACAAATCCAGTTGATGCTATGACGTATACTGCATTTAAAGAATCTGGATTTCCGAAAGAGCGTGTCATCGGACAATCAGGTATTCTCGATACGGCACGTTTTCGTGCATTCATTGCTCAAGAGTTAAACCTGTCAATTAAAGATGTTACTGGATTCGTTCTCGGAGGACATGGAGACGATATGGTGCCGCTCGTACGCTACTCTTACGCAGGTGGAATTCCGTTAGAAAAATGGATAAGCGCTGAGCGTTTAGAAGAAATTGTACAACGGACGCGCACAGGCGGTGGTGAAATTGTTAACTTGCTTGGAAACGGCAGTGCGTACTACGCTCCTGCTGCGTCACTTGTAGAAATGGCTGAAACGATATTAAAAGACCAAAGACGTGTCCTACCTGTTATTGCTTACTTAGAAGGTGAATACGGTTATAACGGTATTTACCTTGGTGTCCCGACCATTTTAGGTGGTAACGGAATTGAAAGAGTCATCGAATTAGACTTAACAAATGAAGAAAAAGCACAGCTTGATAAGTCTGCAGATTCTGTGCGAAAAGTAATGGATGTTTTAAAATAATGAAGATGAAGAAGAGATTCGAGATTCGTATTCGAATCTCTTCTTTTTTAAAGCTGTTTTCTGTGGTTCTGAAACATTATTGATAAACTGCGACGCACAGGATGTGCTAGTGCAAATTTTTACGGTGGGACGAGTAATCGCAGTCCCAGACGTTGCCACAGGACTTAAACAATGCTCCCTCGAGTATGCTGTGCTGAGAGTAAACCCAGAACAATACATCTCTGAGTAAACATTGGGAGTCTCGAACGTGGCGTTCTTGGTTTGCGTACCATAAGTACTGCTTTGGAAATACACTTCGCTTTCCTACAGAGGCCTTCGTGTATTTCCTCCGCTTCAAACTACTGATGTATTTACAGTAATAACACTAGAAGGTTAACAGAGCAAAACAAGTGCATAGCTTCAACTAACGTAGTTTCTTTTAACTTCTTAAGAAATGCAAAAAACTTTAAGAGAAGCGTAATTTTTAATAACTGTATTTTCAATTGATTGTCATGACATGGTAAAATGACTTAAGGAAAGTACGGTTTTCTATTTATGTTGTAGGAGGTTGTGTCTTTGAAAAATAAATTGGTGCTGATCGATGGTAACAGCATCTTATACCGCGCATTTTTTGCATTGCCGCTTTTAACGAATTCAAAAGGTGTGTATACGAATGCTGTATACGGGTTTGCACAAATGCTCCTCAAAGTAGTTGATGAAGAAAATCCATCACATATTTTAGTTGCATTTGATGCAAGTAGCAAAACATTTCGACATGAAAAGTACGAAGATTATAAAGGAGGTAGACAAAAGACTCCGCCTGAACTGTCTGAACAAATTCCTTATGTTCACGAACTGCTTGATGCTTTTAAAATTCCGAGATATGAACTTGAACTATATGAAGCAGATGATATTATTGGAACTCTTTCTAAACAAGCCGAAGAAGGCGGTTGGGAAGTGAAAATCATTTCAGGAGATAAAGATCTTCTTCAACTAGTAAGCGATCACGTTACTCTCCACTTTACAAGAAGAGGAATTTCAGAAATTGACGCTTATGATCCGAAAGCTGTAGAGGAGGAATATGGAATTAATACGTCCCAACTCATTGATATGATGGGACTGATGGGGGATCCATCTGACAATATTCCCGGAATTCCTGGTGTTGGTGAAAAAACAGCAATCAAATTATTAAAACAATTTGGTACACTAGAAAACGTCATGAATTCGCTCGATGAAGTTTCTGGGAAAAAGCTAAAAGAGAATTTAGAAACTCACCGTGACTTAGCTTTTATTAGTAAAGAGCTCGTTACGATTGATCGAGATAGTCCAATAGAAATTTCACTTCAAGACATTACGTTCCAAGAACGTGATCATGAAGCAATTGTACGTCTTTTTTCAGATTTAGAATTTAAAACGCTCCTTAAGCGATTTGATCATCAGAATGAAGATACGGAGCCATTTGAAGAAGACGTGGCATTTACAACGGTACGTAACATTACCGATGACATCCTCGTTGATGAAACAGCGCTCATCGTAGAAGTTGTTAATGATAATTATCATGACGCCGATATTTTAGGGATTGCGCTCGTTAATAAAACAGGAAATTATTTTATTTCTACGACTGATGCTTTCGCATCTTCTACATTTGTAAATTGGCTTGAAGATGAATCTAAGCAAAAATGGACATTTGATGCTAAACGTGCTGAAGTTGCGTTAGGCTGGAAAGGAATAAGGCTGAGAGGTCTAACATTTGATGTCTTAATTGCTGCATATTTATTGAACACTATTGAAGGGCGCCATGATATTGCTGAAGTGGCAAATAGAGAAAACCTTCATTTCGTTCAATCCGATGAACAGGTGTATGGCAAAGGTGCAAAACGCAAAGTACCAAAACAGGCGATCGTCGCTGAACATCTCGTGCGCAAAGCGAAAGCAGTGTACGAATTAAATTCGATTTTAAGCGAAAAATTAACTGAAAATGAACAGACTGAGTTACTTCATGAACTTGAAATGCCACTTTCTCACGTATTAGCGAAAATGGAGTTGCGAGGCATTCGCGTAAATGGCGAACGGTTAAAAGAGATGGGTGGCGAACTCGAGAAACGCTTATCTTCAATTGAACAGGAAGTGTACAAGCTTGCGGGTGTTGAATTTAATTTAAATTCACCGAAGCAATTAGGCGAAGTGTTGTTCGAAAAATTGAACTTGCCCGTCATTAAAAAAACGAAAACAGGCTATTCTACTTCTGCTGACGTATTAGAAAAATTAGAAAGCCAGCATGAAATCATTCCATATATTTTAATGTACCGCCAGCTTGGAAAGCTCTATTCAACATATATTGAAGGTTTGCTCAAAGTGATTAATGAGCAGACGGGAAAAATTCATACGAGCTTTAACCAAGTGCTGACACAAACAGGTCGTCTTAGTTCGACGGAACCAAACTTACAAAATATCCCGATTCGGCTTGAAGAGGGTCGAAAAATTCGTGAAGCTTTTGTTCCGTCTCAACCTGATTGGGTTATTTTTGCTGCCGATTACTCGCAAATTGAACTACGCGTTCTTGCGCATATTGCGAAAGACGAAAAGCTTATTCAAGCGTTTAAAGACAATATGGATATTCATACAAAAACAGCAATGGACGTCTTTCATGTTCATGCAGATGAAGTTACTGCACTTATGAGACGTCATGCTAAAGCTGTTAACTTTGGGATCATTTATGGTATTAGTGATTACGGATTATCCCAAAGTTTAGGAATTACTCGAAAAGAAGCTGGGGAATTTATTGAACGTTACTTACAAAGTTATCCTGGTGTTAAACAATACATGGATGAAATCGTGAAAAAGGCGAAACAAGATGGCTATGTTTCAACATTGCTGCATAGAAGACGTTACTTACCAAACATTAAAAGCCGAAACTTTAATTTGCGCAGCTTTGCAGAACGAACGGCGATGAATACGCCGATTCAAGGGAGTGCGGCTGACATCATAAAGAAAGCAATGATTGAAATGGAACAGCGTCTTCAAGAGGAAAAGCTAAAAACGAACATGCTTATACAAGTTCATGATGAACTCATTTTTGAAGCACCGAAAGATGAAATTGAAACACTTAAAATCATTGTTCCAGAAGTGATGGAAAACACAATAGCATTAGAAGTCCCCCTCAAAGTTGATTATTCTTACGGTCCAACTTGGTATGATGCGAAATAAGGGGAGAGAAGGAAATGCCAGAATTACCAGAGGTAGAGACAATTAAACGAACACTTCAACGTCTTGTTATCGGAAAAACGATTCAAGATGTCACCATATTATGGGGAAACATTATAAAACAACCTGCTGATGGAATGGAATTTAAAATTAAATGTCAAGGCCAAACGATTCACGATATTGACCGAAGGGGAAAATTTTTAAAATTTATTTTGGATGAGGATGTTCTTGTTTCACATTTGCGGATGGAAGGTCGTTATATGTTGCAACAATCGAATGAACCTTATGAAAAACATACACATGTTATTTTTTCATTTACGGATAATACAGAATTACGATATATGGACGTAAGGAAGTTTGGTACGATGCATTTGCTTCCAAAAGGCGAAGAGGAACAGCGCGAACCGTTAGTAAAACTTGGAGTTGAACCGTTTTCAAACGAATTTACCCCAGACGTCCTTCAGAAAGCATTTCAAAGAACAAATAGAAGTATTAAAGCAGTCTTGCTCGATCAATCAATTGTCGTTGGTTTAGGCAATATTTATGTCGATGAAGCGTTATTTCGTGCTCAAATTCATCCGACACAAAAAGCGAATAAATTACCGGAAAAATCACTTGAAACGTTACATGCTGAAATTATCGAAACATTAAAAGAAGCCGTTGACAAAGGCGGAAGCACCGTTCGTTCATATGTAAATAGCCAAGGTGATATGGGCATGTTCCAACTGAATCATTTTGTTTACGGGAAAAAAGGCGAACCATGTCGAAAATGCGGAACCGAAATTGAAAAAACGGTCGTAGCTCAGCGCGGGACTCATTATTGCCCAAAATGTCAAAAATAGCTTAACCGCTACGTACGTCAAACTAGCTCCTCCCATATACTATGTTAGCTTCGAAAAAGTATAGCTCATTCGAAATCGGAGGGAGGAGAAGAAATTGTGGCAGAATCGTTCGCATTATTACTTTTAGCTTTTGCGGTTAGTGTTGATGGATTTAGCGTTGGATTTACGTATGGACTTCGTAAGTTAAAGCTACCGTACCGGTCGCTCGTTATTATTGCGACATGTTCAGCTGTTTTTTTCTTAGCTGCAATGGGTGTAGGTTCGATGATTGAATCAGTTGTTTCCCCTATAGTTGCTGAAAAGCTTGGAGGAATCATTTTAATAGTCATTGGTTTTTGGATCGTATTTCAAAGCCAGAAAGCAAAGACAAAGGTGAACAATGGAAATAAAGACTATACGATCGTCCATTTCGAAATAAAATCATTAGGTATCGTTATTCAAGTGTTGGAAAAGCCGACAGTAGCGGACTTAGATAAGTCTGGGACGATAACAGGCATTGAAGCGTTAATTCTTGGAATTGCTCTCTCATTAGACGCAATCGGAGCGGGCATTAGTGCTGCATTGCTCGGATATTCTCCTTTCTTTATGTCGCTTTCAGTTGCAATGATGAGTTCCATTTTTGTTTTAAGTGGTATGAAATTTGGTTTGCTTTTTTCAAAACTAAAATGGATCGAAAAGTTCTCTATTTTACCAGGATGCTTACTTATGTTAATCGGAGTTTTAAAACTTGCGTAACGCAGCGGGAGATCGGAGCGTATCCCGATTTCCCTTATTTACATAATGATGATAAACAAGCTTGTTGAATTGGAGGAGATACTATGATTATCGGCTTAACAGGAAGCATTGCAACAGGAAAAAGTACGGTTGCTAAAATGTTCAAAGATTTAGGTATTCCTGTCATTGACGCAGATAAAATTGCAAGAGAAGTTGTTGAGCCGGGAGAAGAAGCGTACGAACAGATCATTCAGCAGTTTGGAACAAACATTTTATTTTCGGACGGTACGTTAGATCGAAAAAAACTTGGTTCGATCGTTTTTCAAAATGAAGATAAGCGGGAAACGTTAAATCAAATTGTACACCCTGCGATTCAAAAAAAAATGGACGCTTATAAAAATAATTATTTACAACAAGGCTTCAAAACGATTGTCCTAGATATTCCACTTTTATTTGAAGGAAAACGTGATCGCAATGAATTTGATAAAATTTTGCTTGTTGCTGTCTCTGAAGATATTCAACTTGCGCGTTTACTCGAACGGGATAAAATGGGTGAAGAAGATGCAAGAAATCGAATCAACTCGCAAATGCCGATTAAAGAAAAAATTCCGCTCGCTGATGCAGTCATATACAATAATGGCACGCTCAATGAGACAAAAGAGCAATTATTAAGGATTTTAAACGATTGGGATGTAAATTAATTGTTTCATTATGAATATTATATGTTATACTATTAGTAAAATAAGTATAGCATATATCACGGAAGGGGCATCTTAATGAAAACGAAAATAGCAATTAATGGCTTCGGAAGAATCGGGAGAATGGTCTTTCGAAAGGCGATTACTCGCGATGATTTAGATGTTGTTGCTGTGAATGCGAGCTACCCTGCGGAAACACTTGCACATTTAGTTAAGTATGACAGTGTGCACGGAACGTTTGATGCTGATGTGAAAGCTGGCGAAAACGCGTTAATCATAAATGGAAAAACAGTAAAGCTGTTAAGCAATCGAGATCCGAAACAACTACCATGGAAAGAACTTGAAGTTGATATCGTCATCGAAGCAACAGGTGTATTTAAATCAAAAGAAACGGCTGGTTATCATATTGAGGCGGGTGCAAAGAAAGTATTAATAACAGCACCTGGAAAAGATGAAGACATTACAATTGTAATGGGTGTTAATGAAGAACAATATGACACCGAAAAACATCATATTATTTCTAATGCTTCTTGTACAACGAACTGTCTCGCACCGGTTGCGAAGGTGATTGACGATGCTTTTGGTATTGAACGTGGACTGATGACGACCGTTCATGCGTATACGAATGACCAGAAAAATATTGACAATCCACATAAAGACTTACGTAGAGCGAGAGCTTGCGGCATGTCAATCATTCCAACTTCAACAGGAGCTGCAAAAGCATTATCAAAAGTATTGCCCCATTTAGAAGGAAAAATGAACGGCATGGCATTACGTGTTCCGACACCAAATGTATCACTCGTTGATCTTGTCGTCGACGTGAAAACACCAGTTACTGAAGAAACGGTGAATCGTGTGCTCAAAGAAGCATCTGAAGGTGAGTTAAAAGGAATTCTAGGCTATACGGAAGAACCGTTAGTCTCGATTGATTTTAATGGGAATGAAAACTCATCCATTATCGATGGTTTATCAACGATGGTCATGGGTGAGAACAAAGTAAAAGTACTTGCTTGGTATGACAACGAATGGGGTTACTCATGTCGTGTCGTTGACTTAGCGGCACATGTCGGACAAGAAATGTATAATCGCTCAGAAGTAGGGGTTTAATCACCTCTACTTTTTTTGTTATAAATCGGAACTATACATTTTTAAACGAACCTGGTACACTTAATCATGTAGATTAATATAGATGGAGGAGAGCTTAGATGAGCTTAGTGAAGGAAAAGGGTTATTTTGGTCAATTTGGTGGGAGCTTCGTTCCACCAGCCTTACAGGAAGTATTATCGAATTTAGATGCGAACTTTGAAAAATATAAAGATGATGAAGATTTTATTCAAGAATTTAAATATTATTTAAAAGACTTTGTTGGTCGCGATAACCCGCTTACGTTTGCGAAACGATTAACTGAAAAACTAGGCGGTGCAAAAATCTATTTAAAGCGTGAAGATCTAAACCATACAGGTGCACATAAAATTAATAACGCCATCGGACAAATTTTACTAGCAAAACGAATGGGATTAAAGCGAATTATCGCTGAAACAGGAGCCGGGCAGCATGGAGTGGCAACAGCGACGGCTTGTGCGATGTTCGGAATGGAATGTGTCATCTATATGGGTGCTGAAGATACGAAAAGGCAAGCATTGAACGTGTTTCGAATGGAGCTGTTAGGTGCTAAAGTTGTCTCTGTAGAAAAAGGACAAGGAAGGCTAAAAGACGCAGTCGATGAAGCATTAAGTGACCTCGTTCAAAATCATGAAAATACGTTTTATTTGCTCGGATCTGCAGTCGGTCCACATCCATATCCTACAATCGTAAAACATTTTCAATCGATCATTAGCGAAGAGTCGAAAAGACAAATCGTTGAAAAAGAGGGGAAATTACCGACAGCGGTCATTGCCTGTACGGGCGGAGGAAGTAATGCAATCGGTGCATTTGCTCACTATTTGGATGACGAAGACGTTCGTCTTATCGGTGTAGAGCCTGATAAAGCACCTTCGTTAACGAAGGGAGTCCCTGCTGAGATTCACGGATTTAAATGTTTAGCCTTGATCGATGAAGAGGGGAACCCGATGCCAACGTATTCAATCGCAGCGGGTTTGGATTATCCTGGAATTGGACCGGAACATAGTTATTTGAAAGAATCTGGTCGTGCTGAATATTATGCTGTTTCGAATGAAGAAGTGTTAGAAGCATTTCAAATTTTGTCGAAAACAGAAGGGATTATTCCAGCTTTGGAAAGTGCTCATGCGATTGCATATACATTAAAATTTGCACCGACTTTATCGAAAGATGACGTTCTTATCGTAAACTTGTCTGGACGAGGCGATAAAGACGTTCAACAAGTGTTTGATATGTTATAATTACAACGAGTGGCGAGGCAAAGGGAGTTGTTGAACCTTTGCCTCTTTTGATTTTCATTGTAAAATGTCGAAAATCCTGCTATTCTTAAACTAATGTAATGATGGAGTGGAGTGATTTGAAGTGCGCTGCCCAAGTTGTCAACATAATGGTACGAGAGTTTTGGATTCAAGACCAGTACATGATGCCCGCTCTATTCGCAGGAGGAGAGAATGTGAGTCTTGTAATTTTCGATTTACGACATTTGAAACTGTCGAGGAAACTCCACTAATCGTTGTAAAAAAAGGCGGAACGAGAGAAGAGTTTAGTCGGGACAAAGTGTTAAGAGGAATGATTAAAGCATGCGAAAAACGTCCTGTGCCTTTAGAAGTTTTAGAAGATGCAGTGAACAATATTGAAAAAGATATACGAAATGAAGGGTCCCTTGAAGTAAGTAGTGAAGATGTTGGGGAACTCGTCATGGAATATTTGGCAGATATCGATGAAGTGGCTTACGTACGATTTGCATCCGTATATCGTCAATTTAAAGATATTAACGTTTTTGTTGAAGAACTTAAAGAATTGCTAAAACGAGTGGATAAATAAATAATTTTCCATGTTAAGAGAGCCTAAAGATGTATATGAACCTTTAAGCTCTTTTTTTAGCATCGGCTTTATCCATAATTACTTGCTTTTTTATTTTCACGATTTGACGAAACAGTAGTCATTACCGCTCCTTCATAATACTTTGCTTTCCGCGGGCATGCTTGAGCCTCCACGCTAAAGGAATGGAGATTAAAGTCGTCACGCTCGAGACCCTCAATCATTATTCGAAGACGTATTGTTCTATGTATATTTTCAGTACAGCATACTCGACTGTCTTTGTTTGAGTTCTTATTGCAATGTCAGGGACTATGATTACTCTGCCCATTAGTACTCCTGTACGTCAGAAAATTTCGTACGAAGCCGTTCTTTGCTTCTAAGGAAGTTGTTGGTGTTACGCGCGGAAAGCGACTACTTAGAGCTTTTACCGCACAGCTTATTAATCTTGCTAGAGAAACAGTTTTTTAGAAATTTACTTCTTCGTAACAGGAATTGAGAAGGTTGGGGAAAACATGAGCAATCATTGGAAAGAATTGCTACCGGTTGATCGGTATCAAGTTCGTGCAAATGGAATCATGCACGAATTTTATCGAAAAACGTTAACGACATTATATCAACCGTTAATCGGTTCGATCGCGTATAGTCTTTATATGACATTATGGAGTCAAATAGACTCAGAGCGTGACTGGAGTAAGCCTTCAACCCATCGCAGTTTAATGAATGTCGTGCAACTGGATTTAAAACAAATTTTAGCGGGGAGGAAAAAATTAGAAGGGATTGGGCTGTTAAAAACATTTGTCAATGCTGACAGTGAGCCAAGAGATTATTTTTATTTACTTGAAGCTCCGCTCTCACCGCGTCATTTTTTTAACGATGGGGTATTAAATGTCTATTTATATAACCGATTAGGTCATTATCACTTTCAGCAATTAAAAAAAGAATTTACAGCTTCAGAACTAACTAACGAAAGCGATTATCAGCAAGTAACCGCTGCTTTTAATGATGTGTTTGAATCTCTTCATCCTTCAGAAATGGCCGTAAAAAAAGCTTCAGAAATGGAACAAGCGATGAAGTTGGAATCGGGAAATGATTATATCGATGAATCAGAAGGGACATCGATTCGCATATCTAACGACTTTGATATCGATTGGCTTAAGAAAAGTGTTTCAGATTTAATTGTTCCAGACGAAGTGTTTACAGAAATAATTATCGAAGCGATAAAAAAACTAGCATATATTTATAAGCTCGAGCCGTTGCAAATGAAACAGATTGTTGAAACGACTTACCTAAAACATAACGACCTTACGGTTGAAGCACTACGTAAAGGAACTCATGAATGGTACGCTCTCCAACATAATAACCAATTGCCACACTTAAGTATACGTGTTCAACCGCCATTGTACCGAGAGCATGTGAAAAATAAGCCTGAAACTGAAGAAGATAAAGCGGCACAACTGTTTGAAACGATTAGCCCATATGAACAACTTGAGAAGATAGCTGGTGGCGCAAAACCTGCTGAAAGTGATATTAAAATAGTCGAATCACTTATGTTCGATCAAAAGTTATTACCTGGTGTTGTGAATGTCCTCATCGAATATGTCATGCGTACAAATGATATGAAGCTACCACGTGCTTACGTAGTCAAAATTGGTGCGCATTGGGCTCGCAAAAATATAAAAACGGTAAAAGAAGCGATGGCACTTGCACGAGCAGAACATCAAAAATATCAAGAGTGGTCAAGTCAAAATAAGCAAAGAAAAACGTCTACTTCAAAAAGAAACGAGAGAAAAGATACGCTTCCGAAATGGATGACAGATGAATACAAAACGCAGAAACAACAACCTGCTAATTTTGAACAGAAGAAAAAGCAGCTTGAAGCCCGATTGAAAAAAAAGTATAAAGAAAAATAGTGATAGTACTGTAGTGAGAAGGTGACAAAGTGGAACCGATCCGAGATACTTTGACTGAAATGATGAAGAACAACAAATTTCAGTCAACGTTTTCGAAAATAAAGTCAGAAGTGTTAGCGAATCGTGAGATTCAAAAATTGATTAAAGACGAATCGATTACGAAACTAATGCTAGAAAACGGTCTGGCGAAATTATATGAATTCGATCAGCAACAAAAAAATTGCCTCGCATGTCCTGGATTAGAAAATTGTAAGAATATCATTCCTGGGTATAGTCCAGAGCTGATTGTCTCGCATGAAGCGATAGATGTCACATACAATCGCTGTCCCTTGAAAATTAAATATGATGAAGAATATCGACAGCAACAGCTGTTTGAAAGCTTATACATTCCGAAAGAAGTTGTGAATGCTCGTTTGTCACAAGTTGACATTGAGCCTGAGCGGATTGAAGCGATTCAACTAGCTGATAAATACGTAGATGAATTTGAAGAAGGAAAAACGAAGCATGGACTTTACTTTTATGGTGATTTTGGAGTCGGGAAAACTTTTTTAATGTGCGCAATTGCTAATGAATTAGCGTTTCAAAAGCAAGTAAAATCACTCATTGTCTACACTCCTGATTTTTTTCGCGAATTGAAAAATGCAATTGGGGATGATACGTTTCACGATAAGCTAAATTATATTAAAACTGTTCCATTGCTCATCTTAGATGATATTGGTTCCGAAACTATCTCAAGTTGGATTCGTGATGATGTACTCGGGTCGATCTTGCAGTATCGCATGATGGAAGGTTTGCCGACACTATATAGTTCAAACTATGATTACGATGGGTTAGAAGATCATTTAGCGTATTCAGCAAAAGCTGGAACGGAACTGCTGAAAGCGAAACGAATTATGGAGCGCATACGTCATTATACCATTGCTCAATTTATCGGAGGAGCTAACCGAAGAGCAAACTACATTCAAAAATAACTCATTTTTTTCCTTTTGCGCCATATATTTGTACAAGGTATGACGCAAAAGGAGGGGATGTTTTGATTAAAGTAGAATTTTCCAATCGTCAAGATTGTGAACAAATTTACAATCAGATTATGAATCATATTGAAAATGGAAATTATGAAGTTGTTTTTGGGGTATCTGTAAAAAAAGTCGGAAAAGAACTGCTTTACATCACATTCGATCGAGATGAGGTTACATTTCAATATGTAATCCAGCCGATGCTGTCACACGTGTTTGCGGATTACATTCTTGCTACGTTTGAACTTACATGGTTGCGTGACGTATTAAAAGAGAACTTTTATTATGAAGACAAAGATGAAATTCAGGAGATAGTTTCTTTGTTTTATTCAATTATGAATGGAAAACGGACGGATTTACCGAATGTTACATCGATTCCGTCTCGCCAAGGGCTTATCGAGAATGCGGTAAACTCGCTGCTAGATGATAGTTTTAAAAAGGAATTATCATTTAGCTTTGACTCATTTTTAAAGTTTCGTATGAAGGAATACCGCGAATGTATATTGACTTACATAGAAATGGCGATCGATGAATACAAATTGGAACAAGATTATCAAAGTTTCATTGAAAATCTTCGTTCTTTTTTAGGTAAAAAAACGCCAATAATGAATGTTTTGCACATCGTATATACAAATAAACCTGTCTTTTTTGATGAACATTTTCATTTAATCCATGAAGAACAAATAACGAGAGCAATGAACAATACGAGTTTTTTTTCCCATCAGTCGCTAATTGAACCTACATTATTACAACCATTGTTAACGTTTGCTCCGAAGGAAGTAATCGTTTATGCAGATGATGATCAGACTGGAATTCTTTATACACTAAAAAATATTTTTCAAGAAAGATTGTCTATTCGAAGCTTGAAAGAAGTACCTGACATGAGTACGTCAAGTTAACTTTGCAATTATTTTTGATTCTTGATTTTCTTATTTATAATGCGTATAATATCTACATAAGTTTACATGGAAAAAGTAATGATGAGGACATGAATTGTTGTATGGATGTTTTAAAGAGAAGGAAGTCGAGGCTGAAAGCTTCCAAACATTGTCAGCAGTTTACCACCTCTGAACTTCAACAGTGAACAGAGTAGCTGTTGCCGGAATGAACCGTTATCAAATGAAAGTGTTGCAACAAATGTTGCAGAAGCTGGGTGGAACCGCGAGTTGAACTTCTCGTCCCATTTTTTGGGACGGGATTTTTGTTTTTTAAGGATCTTTTCGTAAGAATTAATGTATATCTTTATTCTCGCAGTTGAAAGAAACTATGCTAGTTGAAGCTATGCACTTGTTTTGCTCTGTTAACCTTCTAGTGTTATTACTGTAAATACATCAGTAGTTTGAAGCGGAGGAAATACACGAAGGCCTCTGTAGGAAAGCGAAGTGTATTTCCAAAGCAGTACTTATGGTACGCAAACCAAGAACGCCACGTTCGAGACTCCCAATGTTTACTCAGAGATGTATTGTTCTGGGTTTACTCTCAGCACAGCATACTCGAGGGAGCATTGTTTAAGTCCTGTGGCAACGTCTGGGACTGCGATTACTCGTCCCACCGTAAAAATTTGCACTAGCACATCCTGTGCGTCGCAGTTTATCGATATTGTATCAAAAACAACTTTATTAACAATTTAAAGGAGTGGAAGGAACATGGCAGAAAATCTACAACTTACATTTCCAGACGGAACTGTCAAGGAGTTTCCTAACGGAACAACATTTGATGAGATTGCAGCTTCGATCAGCCCTGGTTTACGAAAAAAAGCAATTGTAGGAAAATTAAATGGGCAACTAGTTGATTTAAAACGACCGCTTCGTGAAAGTGGTAGTATTGAAATTTTAACTCCGAATCATGAAGAGTCTCTTGAAGTGTTACGGCATAGCACAGCGCATTTAATGGCACAGGCAATAAAGCGAATATACGGTAATGTCAGTCTTGGAGTCGGTCCTGTCATTGAAAATGGCTTTTATTATGACATTGATTGCGAAGAACCGATTTCTGCTGAAGATTTACCTAAAATTGAAAAAGAAATGAAAAAAATTGTTAATGAAAACCTTGAAATTCGCCGGCACGTCGTAACTCGGGAAGAAGCAGAACGGATGTTTAATGAAATTGAAGATCCGTTAAAGGTTGAATTGTTGCACGATATTCCAGAAAATGAAGAAGTGACTATTTATGAGCAAGGGGAATTTTTTGATTTATGCAGAGGTCCTCACGTTCCATCGACGAGCAAATTAACAGTATTTAAGCTCTTAAGCCTTGCAGGTGCTTATTGGCGAGGCGACAGTAATAATAAAATGTTGCAACGCATCTATGGAACAGCGTTTTTTAAGCAATCTGAACTCAATGAACATTTGCAAATGCTAGAAGAAGCGAAAGAGCGTGACCATCGTAAACTAGGAAAAGAGTTACAGTTATTTACGATTTCACAAGAAGTTGGACAAGGTCTGCCCATTTGGTTACCAAAAGGGGCGACGATTCGTCGTACTATCGAGAGATATATTGTAGATTTAGAAGAGAAACTCGGCTATCATCACGTGTATACACCGCATTTGGCGAGTGTTGAACTTTATAAAATTAGTGGACATTTAGATCATTATCAGGATGACATGTATCCGTCTATGAAAATGGATGAAACCGAAGAGCTCGTACTTCGTCCGATGAACTGTCCGCATCATATGATGATTTACAAAAATGAAATTCGCAGTTATCGTAATTTACCATATCGAGTAGCTGAATTAGGGACAATGCATCGTTATGAAATGTCGGGTGCGCTTGCAGGCTTGCAACGTGTCCGTTCGATGACATTAAATGATGCCCACATTTTCTGTCGCCCTGATCAGATTAAAGAGGAATTTATTCAAGTTGTCGAGCTCATTCAAGAAGTATATCGGGATTTTAACCTCAATGATTATTACTTCCGTCTGTCTTATCGTGACCCGAAAGATAAGGAAAAGTACGTTGATAACGATACCATGTGGGATAAGGCACAATCGATGTTAAAAGAAGCGATGGATGATCTCGGTCTAGACTACGTTGAAGCGGAAGGTGAAGCAGCATTTTACGGACCGAAGTTAGACGTTCAAGTGAAAACAGCCCTCGGAAAAGACGAAACGCTTTCGACTGTTCAACTGGACTTTCATTTACCTGAACGATTTGATTTAACGTATATTGGTGAAGATGGCAAGGAGCATCGTCCAGTCGTTATTCACCGTGGCGTCGTTTCAACGATGGAACGATTTGTTGCGTTTTTAATTGAAGAATATAAAGGTGCATTTCCAACATGGTTAGCACCGATCCAAGTACAGATTATCCCTGTTGCTGAAGTTCATATTGAATATGCAAACAAAGTGAAAGAAGCGTTACAACGTAAACGTGTCCGCGTAGAAATGGATAACCGAAACGAAAAAATTGGTTATAAAATACGTGAGGCCCAAGTCCAAAAAATTCCATTTATGGTCGTCGTCGGTGATAAAGAAATTGAATCTGGAAGTGTCAATATCCGTAAATATGGAGAACAAAAATCAACTTCACAGCCGTTAGACACGTTTATATCTGAAATTACCGAATTGATTCAGCAACGTAAATAATTGACAATTGTATTGATGTAGTGTTATGCTTGTTGAGCAAGTAAATGAATATTCGACGAAGCAAGAAGAAGCGCCCGCTTCTCACCTGAATGACGCCGGAATGCTCGGTAGTTAACAGGTTAAGTGGAAAATAATTTTGATCTCGATCGGTGTGGGCGTTTCTGCGTCCACATTTTTTTATTTGTTATGCATGTTTAATCAAGAAGAAAATGAGAGATACGTTCTGCGACAGGGGTTATTCGTCGCAAAACTGCAGAGGATATTCAAGTGTTATTTTTGTTGCAACGTTGACACAAGCTGGACTTTTCTATGAGGCTCGAGCTAAAGACTAGGATCTTGTACAAAATACTGATTTCTACTTTGTGTGCAGGACGTGCAAGTGGTGTGGTTATACATCACGTTCGAGATTCTAAATGTAATGTTTTTTCTTTAAGTTACATTCTTAGCACAACAGACTTAATGGAGTATTGTTTAAGTTTTGTGAAAACGTTGAATATACTTCTATCCTGTATAATCTCTCTGTATGAATGAAGACAGGCCGTTGCTTTTGTCGATAGATTCATCAAATTGCAAATTGAGAATGCCTGTAGTGAAAAAATAGCCTTCACTAAAGGTTCGATAAATTAATGGAGGTGGCTAACTATTAGTAAAGACATGTTGGTGAATGAGGCCATTCGCGCTCGCGAAGTTCGAGTCATTGGTGCAAACGGAGATCAAATTGGGGTGAAGTCGCGTCAAGAAGCATTACAATTAGCCCAAAATGCAAACCTTGATCTTGTAATGGTTGCACCGAACGGAAAACCCCCTGTCTGTAGAATTATGGACTTTGGGAAATATCGCTATGAACAGCAAAAAAAAGATAAAGAAGCCAGGAAAAAGCAAAAAACGATCAATGTGAAAGAAGTTCGCTTTAGCCCAAACATTGACGAACATGATTTTAACACAAAGCTGAGAAATGCAAGAAGGTTTCTTGAAAAAGGCGATAAAGTAAAAGCGAGCATCCGTTTCCGTGGTCGTGCGATTACGCATTCTGACATCGGAAAAGATGTATTAGATCGTCTTGCTGACGAATGCAAAGATCTTGCAGTTGTCGAATCCAGACCAAAAATGGATGGCCGAAGCATGTTTTTAATCTTGGCACCAAATACGAACGAATCGAAATAGATATTCGAAGTTTTTAAGGAGGAAGTTACTATGCCTAAAATGAAAACTCACAAAGGTGCTGCAAAGCGCTTCAAAAAAACAGGGACTGGAAAGCTTAAACGTCATCATGCGTATACAAGTCACTTAGCTGCAAATAAAACGCAAAAACAAAAGCGTAAGCTTCGTAAGGCTGCAATCGTATCAAGTGGAGATTTCAAACGAATTCGTTCGTTGTTAACGTATAAGAAAAGATAAAGAAACTCAGGAGGTATGCAATCATGGCAAGAGTTAAAGGTGGCTACGTTACTCGTCAGCGACGTAAAAAAGTTTTAAAATTAGCCAAAGGTTATTATGGCGCTAAACATAGATTATTTCGCACAGCTAATGAACAAGTTATGCGGTCGTTACGCTATGCGTATCGTGACCGTCGTCAAAGAAAACGTGATTTCCGAAAGTTATGGATTACTCGGATTAACGCAGCAGCTCGATTAAATGGACTATCATACAGCCGTCTTATGCACGGATTAAAAACAGCTGGAATCGATATTAATCGTAAAATGCTTGCTGATTTAGCTGTTAATGATGAAAAAGCATTTGCAAATCTTGCAGAAAAAGCTAAAGAAAGCTTAAAAGCATAACTTACATCATAATAAGTGTAAACAAAGTAAAAAGTCTTTGTTTACACTTTTTTTGTTCTTCCTCTAACTTTCGCGTCGGAAATTACCTCGGATTGAGACTTCACATCATTATTATTCTTTTATCTATAAAGTCAATCTTCCTTTAATTAATGAATAATTTTTCATGTTTGCTAACCATAATAAGGAAAGAAGAAAATTGTGAGAAATGGAGAACGTATGGATAAGTCTAATAAAATTTCTGTATTTCAAATGACATTGTTATTAATTTCTGCAGTTGGTTTAAAAAATCATGTCATCGTTATTCCTATGCTTCTTAAAACTGGTGGACGCGACGCTTGGATAGGCGTCCTTCTTGTTGCTTTACTAACGTTAATTTGGTCTTTTTTACTTTTATACATTTATAAAACAATAAAAGGACAACATATTAACAATTGGTTAGAAAACAATATCGGAAAAAAGTTTTCTATTTTGTTTCGGTGCGTTGTCGGAGTGTATATCGTCATCATAGTATGTGTGACGTTAAGAGAAACGATTACGTGGACAAATGTGTCTTATTTATGGCGTACTCCTCCATTAGCTATAACGCTTTTGTTTATTATTCCATGTGTGTTGGCAGCGATGACGAGTCTTCGCGCACTAGCAATTGCTAATTTCTTTTTACTTGCTCTCGTCGTTTTTCTTGGTCACTTTGTAGCTATAGCTAATATTCAATATAAAGATTACTCGTTGTTACTACCAATGTTCGAAAATGGTTTCGCACCGATCTTTCATTCACTCATTTATCAAGCATCAGGTATGGTCGAGTTAATCTTTATCATCTTTCTTCAACATCAGTTTCATACAAAGCTTAAATATCGACATTTCGTTATAAATACGATCATCCTAACTTGGCTTACACTTGGTCCGTTAACAGGTGCAATCGTTGAATTTGGGCCAGGGGAAGCGTCAATGCAGCGCTATCCAGCATATGAAGAATGGGCGCTCGTTCGAGTCGGTAAATACATTGAACACGTTGACTATCTTTCAATATATCAATGGCTTTCAGGTGCATTTATTCGGATTACGTTAATGTTGTATATCTTACGCTTATTGTTAAACAAATCGAGTACAAAAGTGAATGTATGGCTACTTTCCGCTGTATCAGCCATCATTACAATTACTATTGTCATTCCAGTTGATGATCGGTATTTTTTTGATTTTTTAAACTACATTGCATTGCCTGCAACATTTTATATTTTCTTTACGTTATCTCTCATACTTGCGTGTTGTGTTTTTATAAGTAATAGACGGAAAAAAAAGGGGGGTGGCACAGTTGTCAATCAAAAATAAGCAAGGTAATGATCATGGAGGACAACAAGAATCAGAGCAAAAATTGCTAAAAAATTTAAATTCCCTTGAAACATTGTTTGCCGAAAGTGCAGATGTTAATTTCCATACATTTTCTTTTGGGGAGTCCTTATATAAGCATGATATTACGTTTATAATGTGCATTGGTCTTGTCGATAGCAATGCGTTAAACAACGTTATTTATGAGAGATTTGTTTATTTTTTTAAACATATAACGAAAGAGAAAGTATCAGAACAAGATGTCATCCACCACCTATATGCTCCAGGGATAACACGGATTTATTATGAAAATGAGGCGATTGAAAAAATATTTTCAGGTCAACTGCTAGTGTATTTTCAAAAAGAAAATATGTTTTTTACCATTGATATTTCTGACCGACCGCAGCGTTCGACCGAAGAGACGAATACAGAAGTGGCAATTAAAGGTCCTCGCGATAACTTTATTGAAGATTTATCGACAAACATTGCTCTCATACGAAAACGGTTACGGACAAATTCATTAGCATTGAAAAAGTATACAGTCGGGAAGCGAACGCAAACTGAAGTTGCAATTTTGTATATTAAGGATATTGCGAACGGAGAACAACTTCAAGAACTTGAGAAAAGAATAAAAGAAATTAACATTGACGGGGTGTTTAGTGGTAGGCAGTTTCATGAATTAATTTTAGAAAAGCCATTTTCTTTTTTTCCGACGCACCATTATACTGGCCGACCTGATTTTGCGATAAATAGTCTCTTAAACGGCCGTTATTTAATTTTTGTTGATGGTGTGGCGTATGCGGTCATCGTTCCAGTAAATTTTGGGTTTATTTTAAAAACAGGAGAAGATACGGAAAGTAATTATATTTATAACTCGTTAGAACGGCTGATCCGATTTCTCGGATTAGTGTTCGCAATTTATTTACCGGGTTTTCATATCGCATTGACAAGTTTCCATCAGAACCAAATTCCGATCGTTTTTCTTGGAACGATCATCGAGGCGAGCAAAGGTGTTCCCTTTCCAGCCCCAATTGAAGCTTTAGTTACATTGTTTTTGTTTGAAGTGTTTCGTGAAGCTGGTTTGCGGCTTCCGATGGCGATCGGACAGACGTTAAGTGTTGTAGGTGGGCTAATCATAGGAGATGCTGCCATCCGTGCGGGCATAACGAGTCCGCTTACCGTTGTTATCATGGCAACATCAGCCGTTGCGGCATACACTCTCGTTAATTTATCTTTACATGGGATTGTCGCGATTTTAAGGTTTTTTGTACTCTTGTTATCTTCTTGTTTCGGTTTTTTCGGATTTTTTGTTTCGATTTATATTGTTTTAATGTATATGGCTAACATCCAATCGTTAGGAGTTTCTTACATGACAGTTCCTGAAGTAACAACAATAAAACCTGTACTAAAAACATTTTTAAGATTACCGGAGAAAAAGTACAAAAGACGTCCTAGTTTTCTGCGGACTAAAGATAAAACGAGACAACCACCGAAGAGAAAGGATTGATTTCACTTTGCGAAAACATCTTTATGGTGTGTTTGTAGTTTCACTTGTATTTCTCTCCGGTTGCTGGGGTATTGAAGAAGCCGAACGTATGGATTATGTGCACGGAATCGGTGTTGATTATAAGGATGGACAAGTCCATGTCTCCTTGCAAGTTGTGAATTTAGGGAATCTCGGTCAAGCTGAAACAGGTGGGGGTAGTTCAGAAGGAAATCAAGCGGTGATTGCAAAAGAAAAAGGGGATACGGTAAACGATGCGATTTTTAAAATATATGACTCTACACAGCGGAGGTTGTTTTGGGGGCATTTAACGATGATTGTTATCACGGAGGAAGCGTTAAAACATAACAAAATGAAAGATATTATGGATTTAATAGATCGTTATCGCGAAACGAGATACCGTATTCTCGTATTTAGCACTCAAGATGAAAACGTAGACAAATTATTCGAAGCTGTCCCTGTTTTTGATGGTTCTCCTGTTTATACGAGAATAACTGATATTACGAACACGTATGAACAAAGTTCTTGGATTAAAGAAATATCAATGCGAGAATTTTTACTTCATCTGAAGGAGCCAGGTTATGATTCCGTTATCCCAGCTGTAACGACAACAGAAAATGATTGGACATCTGTTGAAAAAACAGAAACGATGATAAAAACAGTCGGAGTTGCACTTTTACACAAAAACGAGTTTCGTGGTTTTATAACAGGAGAAGATGTAAATGGTCTACGATGGTTAACAGAAGATGCATTAAGAATTAATTTAGATATTCATGAAGGTGATAAACCAATTGCTGAGGCAATAATCATTCGACCCTCGTTTTCAATTGAGCCAATGGTTCGAGACGATGATGTTATATTTAATATTCAAGTGAAAGGACAAGCTGTTTTCAATCAAATACTTGAAAATAAAGATTATCGCTTTTTAAAAAAAGAAATGCAAAAAAACATTGAAGAAGAAATTAGACGTACATATAACAAAGCACTTGAATTACATTCAGATATTTATCGTCTTTCAGAAGTATTGTATCGAAAAGATGTACGAACTTGGCAAAGGTTAGCCCATGAAGGAAAATTAGCGTTAAATGAAAACTCAATTAAAGTAACGTCTGATATAAGCATCCAATCATCAAGAATTGAAAATAAAAAACCTGTCATTGAATAACAAGTTTAAGTGTAAAATAACTTTAGCGTTTCATAAATCTTGTCTTAAGAATTTCTAACGATTCGTTAGAGGATGAAAAATTGATACTAGATGAAACGCAAATTTACTATTTTCCAACTTTTTTGTTCCTATGTATGTTGTATAATAGAGACATAAATGGTTGTGGGAGATGGAAAGAAATATGGAAATCGATTGGACGAAGTTGTTTGCATTGCAACACGAACTTGATTCGCGAATTATGAAAAAGCACTGCTTAACTGGTGATTTTTTTTCGGAGCGGTTGCTCGCTTTACAAGTCGAAGTTGGGGAGCTGGCGAATGAGACACGCTGCTTTAAGTACTGGAGCGTAAAACCCCCGTCT
Organism: Pueribacillus sp. YX66; assembly: GCF_041725775.1. Classification (NCBI taxonomy): domain Bacteria; kingdom Bacillati; phylum Bacillota; class Bacilli; order Caryophanales; family Bacillaceae; genus Pueribacillus; species Pueribacillus sp. YX66. Next base: position 94,715 of record NZ_JBEUEL010000004.1, read on the forward strand.
CATCGCTCAGAAATCCTTGAAGAGTATGTTGATGGCATTCATTTTATTCTTTCGCTCGGACTTGTACTTAGGTTTGAAACGTATGTACCAAAAAGAGATTCATGTAATGTAAAGAATATGGTTGAACAATTTTTAACGATTTACAACTGTATTTCCAAATTACATTCGGATCAGTCTATTGAGATGTATGGTACACTTTTTTCAGAGTATATCACCCTCGGTGCGATGCTAGGTTTCTCCGAGCAAGATATTGAAAAGGCTTATTTAGAAAAAAATGTAGTTAACCATGAGCGGCAAGAACGAGGATACTAATTTAGAGATCTGAGGTCGGAAGCTAGAAGTCAGATTTGACGAAAACGATGAGGGCAATTTACAAAAGGAGGACTTTTCATTTATGTCTAATTTGGATGAAACATTATCAATGTTAAAAGAATTAACCGATGCTCACGGTATTCCCGCGAACGAACATGAACCACGGGAAGTGATGAAAAAGTACATAACACCGTACGCCGATGAAGTGACAACAGATAATCTCGGCAGTTTAATCGCAAAAAAAGTCGGTCAAGAAGATGGACCGAAAGTTATGATTGCAGGTCATTTAGATGAAATCGGATTTATGGTTACAAGTATTGATGATAAAGGTTTTTTACGTTTTCAGACGGTAGGCGGCTGGTGGGAACAAGTCATGCTTGCTCAGCGCGTCAATGTAGTGACACGGAAAGGGATTGTGCCTGGTGTCATCGGTTCAAAACCACCGCATATTTTAACACCTGAAGCGCGTAAAAAACCTGTCGACAAAAAAGATATGTTTATCGATGTCGGTGCAATTAGCCGAAGAGAAGCGGAAGAATTCGGTATTCGACCCGGTGATTTTGTCACACCCGTCTGTGATTTCACCGTTATGAAAAATGAAAATTTCCTAATGGCAAAAGCATGGGACAATCGGATTGGCTGTGCGATTGCGATTGAAGTATTGCGCCAATTACAAAATGAAAACCATCCAAACATTGTATACGGTGTCGGTACGGTGCAAGAAGAAGTCGGTCTGCGCGGCGCTAAAACATCAACGTATAAAATCCAACCTGATATAGGATTTGCCGTTGATGTTGGGATTGCTGGTGATACGCCGGGTGTTACTGAAAAAGAAGCGTTAGCGAAAGCGGGGAAAGGTCCACAACTCATTATGTATGATGCTTCGATGGTCGCTCATCGCGGTCTGCGTGATTTTGTCGTTGATATTGCAGAAAAAGAAAATATCCCGTATCAAATGGATTTTGTGCCAGGTGGGGGAACAGATTCTGGAAGTATCCATTTGACAGCGCAAGGAGTTCCGGCATTATCGATCACGATTGCGACACGTTATATTCATACGCATGCGGCCATTTTGCATCGCGAAGACTTTGAAAATGCTGTGAAACTCATCGTTGAAGTTGTGAAAAGACTTGACCGTGATAAAGTAAACGAAATTACGTATGATTGACTTCAACTTGTAGAGGATAACAAGCGTTTATAAGTTGTGAAATGTGCGGAAGCCAAACTGAAAAAAGATAAGCTTGCATCTTAGATATTCAGATGCAAGCTCTCATTCTGTCTATTGCTGTAGTCCTTCAGCCATATTTTTTAATATGGTTTGTTGTTCTTCTTGACTAGTGTTTTGCCATAACACTTCAAATAAAACACCTAAACCAGGCAACATTTTTTCTTCACCACTTTGAATCGCATCAACAATCGTATGTTCAAGCTGCTTTTCATCACTGCCTTTAATATTATCTAAAATGGCTGCTCTTAAGTTAAAATCCATTAGTTTGATCACTCCCATTTCCTTTTTCTTTATTTTTACCTAATGATTATGGAATATGTAAGAAGAGAGGTAAATCATTGCAACGGATTGAATCAACGAAAAATGAACGAGTCAAGTTATGGAGAAAGCTACATACAAAAAAAGGTCGAAAAAAAGCACGTAAATTTTTAATTGAAGGCGATCATCTTATTCAAGAAGCGTTAAAGGAAGAGCAACGTGTAGCGAAGATTATTGTTGATGAGAGTCGAAAGCATGTACCGTTCGATACGTACTCGATACCGGTCATACAAGTGACGAACAATGTGTTTCAAGAGATCAGTGAGACAGATACGCCGCAAGGGGTTATTGCTGTTTGCCATATGTCAGAAGAAAAAGAAATGGAATTGAACAAAGGAAAATACTTATTAATCGATGAAGTTCAAGACCCGGGAAATGTCGGTACGATGATTCGAACGGCAGATAGTGCTGGGTTTGATGCTGTATTTCTCGGAAAAGGCTGTGCGGATCGATATAATTCGAAAACGATCCGTGCAACACAAGGTTCACTGTTTCATTTACCAGTGTACGAAGTAAATTTGGAAGACGTTGTTCAAAAGTTGCAGCAGGTAGGAGTAAAAGTGTTCGGGACAGCTCTTCATCATGCAACAGATTATCGCTTAGTACAAAAACAGGAAACATTCGGTCTCATAGTCGGTAATGAAGGGTCAGGAGTGAGTGACAACTTGCTTGCGCTTTGTGATGATAACGTGTATATTCCGATATACGGGAAAGCGGAATCTTTGAATGTTGCTGTCGCAGCTGGGATTTTGATGTATAGCTTTCAACAGTAGACTTGCGATTTTTTGAAAAATTATATATGATTAAACCAATTGAAAATCAAAAAGACAATGAAGGAACATAGTAAATTGCCGCTCGCCAGCTAGGGAGGAAACATCAGAGACTGAAAGTGTTTCTCTGGATGATGCAATTGAATTCACTCCTGAGTCGTCGCTGAATGGAGGTTGTTCAAAAAGAGAGTCCTTTTTGAACTCAGATTAAAAAGCGAATCGGTTTAAACCGTTAGATGAATGAGCGAACATGGATATCATGTTAAGTAGGGTGGTAACGCGAAATGACGGATCTTCGTCCCTTATGGGGTGAAGGTCTTTTTTATTTTATAGAAAAGGTGGTAAAAAATCGTGAAGGAACGTTTGTTAGAGTTAAAACAAGAAGCGCTAGAAAAAATTAAACAATCAACATCAATGAAAGAGCTTCAAGATGTGAGGGTTGCTTATTTAGGTAAAAAAGGTCCGATAACGGAAGTGCTAAGAGGAATGGGAGAGCTTTCTGCTGAAGAACGTCCGATCATTGGTCAATATGTGAACGAAGTTCGCAACGAAATTGCTGATAACGTTGAAAAAAAGCAGACCGAATTGAAGGAACTAGCCATTCAAAAGCAACTTGAAGAAGAAACGATTGATGTGACATTGCCAGGCAGACCTGTTCGAATCGGAAATCATCATCCACTTACCGCTGTAATTGAGGAAATTGAAGATCTATTTATTAGAATGGGTTACCAAGTTGCAGAAGGTCCAGAGGTGGAAACCGATTATTACAACTTTGAAGCATTGAATTTGCCAAAAAACCATCCAGCTCGCGATATGCAAGATTCATTTTATATTACGGAAGAGATTTTGCTGCGAACTCAAACGTCACCGATGCAAGCGCGAACGATGGAAAAACATCACGGTGTCGGTCCCGTAAAAATTATTTGTCCTGGTAAAGTGTATCGTCGTGATAACGACGATGCGACACATTCGCATCAATTTACCCAAATTGAAGGACTCGTTGTTGATGAGAATATTCGCATGAGTGATTTGAAAGGAACACTCACACTGTTTGCAAAAAAATTGTTTGGAGAAGAACGCGAAATTCGTTTGCGCCCGAGCTTTTTCCCATTTACTGAGCCATCTGTTGAAATGGACATTTCTTGTTTCAAATGCGGTGGAAATGGTTGCAATGTTTGTAAGCGAACAGGTTGGATTGAAATTCTCGGTGCAGGCATGGTACATCCGAATGTTCTTGAAATGTCAGGCTTTAATCCGAAAAAGTATACAGGCTTTGCATTTGGCATGGGTCCAGAACGAATTGCCATGTTGAAATATGGGATTGAGGATATTCGCCATTTCTATCAAAACGATGTTCGCTTTTTAAAGCAATTTCAGCAAGCATAACGAAGGAGAGAGTGAAGCATGTTAGTCAGTTACAATTGGCTTAATGATTATGTTGATTTAGCAAATATAAGTCCAGAGCAATTAGCGGAAAAAATTACACGTAGTGGAATTGAAGTCGATGCCGTCCATGTAAGGAATAAAGGGATAACGAACGTCGTCGTCGGTAAAGTTGTCGAACGAATTCAGCATCCGAATGCGGACAAACTTAGCATTTGTCAAGTTGATGTTGGTGAAGGTGAACTTTTACAAATAATTTGTGGTGCGCCTAACGTGGCTGCAGGGCAAAAAGTAGCTGTCGCAAAACCGGGAGCCCGCTTGCCGAATGGAATGAAAATTAAAAAAGTAAAACTTCGGGGCGAAGTGTCAAACGGTATGATTTGCTCTCTTCAAGAACTCGGAATTGAAAGCAAACTCGTACCAAAAGAATATGCGGAAGGAATTTTTGTTTTTTCTGAGCAAACGGAAATCGGCATCGATGCGTTAGAAGAGTTAGGCTTGAACGATACCGTACTTGAATTTGACTTAACACCAAATCGCGCAGATGCACTAAGTATGATCGGCGTTGCTTATGAAGTGGCGGCGATTTTAGAGCAAGAGATTAAAATGCCAAGCGTTACGATTTCCCAAACAGAAGAAAAAGCGACAGATTATGTTTCAGTTTGTATTGAATCGAAGGAAGATTGCCCCTATTACGCAGGTTTTATCGTAAAAGATGTTAAAATTGGACCGTCGCCTTTATGGCTTGTAAATAGGTTAGTTGCAGCGGGGATCCGTCCGATTAATAACGTCGTTGATATTACGAACTATGTGTTGCTCGAATATGGTCAGCCATTGCATGCATTCGATTATGAGCGATTAGGTTCAAAAGAAATTCTCGTTCGCCGTGCAAAACAAGATGAGCAAGTTAAAACGTTGGATGGAGAGGAACGAAAGTTATCAGAAACTATGCTTGCGATTACGAATGGAAAGGAACCGGTGGCTGTAGCAGGTGTCATGGGCGGAGCATCATCTGAAGTTCAAGAGGATACGACGACAATTTTACTTGAAGCGGCGTATTTCAACGGTCAAATCGTTCGGACTGCATCAAAGCAATTAGGACTTCGCAGTGAAGCGAGTACACGTTTCGAAAAAGGCATCGCTCGTAACCGTGTGTATGAAGCAGGAATGCGGGCTCTTGCATTAATGGAACAACTAGCTGGTGGACGTGTTGTTGACGGCGTTGCCGAAGCGGGAGAGAGAAAAGTTTCGTTAAAGCAAATTGAAGTGACTTCTAAGCACATAAACGATGTTCTTGGCACATCGATTTCAAGTGAAACGATCGCGCAAATTTTTGAACGGTTACGTTTTGACTTTGAAGAAAATCGCGGTACGTTTACGGTTACAATCCCAACGCGCCGTCCAGACTTATCGATCCCGGAAGATTTAATTGAGGAAGTTGCACGCTTGTACGGGTATGACGAAATTCCTGTCACGTTACCGGTCAGTGAATCACAACCTGGTGGTTTAACTCCGTATCAAGAAAACCATCGAAAAGTGAGACGATATCTAGAAGGAGCAGGGCTTTATCAAGCGACGACGTATTCGTTAACGACAGTGGAAAAAAACCGTTTGTTTGGATTTGACGAGCGGTTTAAAGAAATTCGCCTTGCGATGCCGATGAGTGAAGAACGTTCAGTTTTAAGAACGACGCTGCTTCCTGGACTCCTTGAAGCCTTAGAATACAATCTTAACCGCCAGCAAACAAATCTTGCGTTGTTTGAAATGGCATCAGCTTACTTAACAGAAGAAGAGAAGTTGACAAGTTTACCGGCTGAAGAAGAGTACCTTGCCGCTGTCTTTACTGGTGCTTGGCTTGAAAATAAATGGCAAGGCGAAACGAAGCAAGTTGACTTTTTTGTTGTAAAAGGGATTTTGGAAGGAATGTTCTCAGTACTCGGTCTGAGTGAGAAGGTTTCGTTTGTGCAGGGTAAACGGGACGGCATGCATCCAGGGCGCACAGCGATTATTTCAGTGAATGATCAAGTCATTGGCTTCGTTGGACAAATCCATCCAACATTGCAAGCGAAGCTTGACATTCAAGAAACGTACGTCTTTGAACTTTCACTTGAGAAGCTTTTTGCTGAAGTAGACGCTGAAGTTCATTATGAAATTTTACCAAAATATCCTTCCGTTTCACGTGACATTGCACTCGTCGTTGACGAAACAATTTCTGCAGGTGCTTTGCAAACAACGATTAAAGAAGCGGGCGGAAAATTACTGAAAGAAGTGAACGTTTTTGATGTGTACGCAGGCGAACACCTTGCCACAGGAAAGAAATCAATCGCCTTCTCGCTACTCTATTTAAATCCAGAACAAACGTTAACTGAAGAAGAAGTTACAACCGTGCACGAGCAAATATTAACCGAATTAAAAGAACGCTACGATGCACAGCTAAGAAGCTAAATCGTATCTTTCAAAAGCAAAACAGGTGGCGAAAAAATCTCCACCTGTTTTGTATTTTTTCGATGTTTATCAAAGGTTTTATTCAATCGCTTTTCGACGACGTAAGAATTACATACTACTAAACGATGCAAGAAGAGCACCGATTAGAATGAGAGTCGGTAGACTCGTTGCAGTTTTTGGTAGCTTTCCACCTTGGGCAGATTTACCTTTTCCATCTGTATCACTGCCTGAACCGCTACTACCACCAGATCCACCTGAACCGTTCGTTCCTTGTGGACCAGCAGGGTCTTGTAAGTTCGCAATGTTTTTCCAACCGTATGAAATGTAAACATAGACAAAAACACGACAAATGAAGGTATAAAACATGTAGAACTAATTTCTTAGTTTCACTGCTGTTGATTATGTTTTTATAAAGGCTTAATAAGTAAAATTAGAAAAAGGACACTCTAAAAGCGTGTCCCAAATGTGTATTATTTAATATTTTGTTTAGAAGTGATCGGTGCTAGTCGTCGTGTACGCATTGCAAGCAAAATCGAAAGTAATGGTAGTACGATGAAAAACGATCCAAACGTTGCGTTATGTTTAACTGAAAACTGTTTGATGACAAAGCTCCCGATGAGCGTGCCAAATGCGATTCCGAAATGCAAAGCGAAGTTATTTAAACTTTGTTGGATAGTAGATGTTTTCTGGTGTAGGTAGCTTTGGACAGGTGGAGTAATCGTCCAACTCATAACCCCCCCAAATGATTAACGCGATGAAATAACGGTAGAACATTGGCCGAGTAAGGGATAAGAAGCATTATCACGCTTAATAAGATTGTAGAGGTAATGATCGTTCGTTCTGTTCCATATCGATCGGCACTAAAATCTTCGATGAAAAAGGTGTTAAAAAACTATAAAGAATAAAATGTCCAGCTAAAAAGAAAAATGTCGTGAAATGGCAAATAATTCGCTTCTGTTTTTCAATATTGCAATCTGTTGTTTTAGTGGGATAGGCGGTGACGAATCTATTTTTCTTAAAAGAAAAAACACACCCCCCATTAATGCGACTGTTAGGATCATAATAACGAAAAATGGCGCACGTTATTCGAACTAATGTTCGGGAAAACCCCCAATCGGAACGCCTAATACGATTGAACCGCTAATTCCCATAATGGTTTTACGATATTAGCTGTTAGCGTAATATAAAGAACGGTAAGTAATGCCCCGATTGCTACAGTGACTACTCTTAAAAGTACGAGAAGTGCATATGTTGCGCTAAATAACGCAAGTAAGCTACCGAAAAAGGTGAAGATCGTTCGTTCGCTTCACTCGGCCAGTGACATAAAGAAGAACCGGACCAGCGAGTACAAAAACGAACGAAAAAATCGTAATTAACCGTCCGGCTTGTCCGATTGTAATATTTAAATTCGTCGCAATTAAATCTAAAAGCCCTCCGATCACGAATTCAACCATTCCGAATAAATACACACGTTTATCCATCTAAATTTATTATCTGTCTTATTTAAGCGATTGACGTTTTCGCTTTGCAAGATTAATTGCTTTTTGTGTATTCGCAAAGTGGAGTTTTGCACATTGCGTCAATACGTGTTCACCGTTATCAATGATGAGTTGAGCAGCAGCTTCATCGACTTGTTTTCCTGCACCTTTTGGTAAAGATATACCGAGTTGATTGCTAAGTTTATTCATTTCTGTTATAAAGCTGTAGCGGGCAATAATTGATGCCGCAGCAACTGAAAGATGTAGCCCTTCCGCTCGTGTAGCAAAATAGACTGACTTCACAACTTGTTTCTCTGACGACAAATAACGGAAATAAACGTCAGGGTTAGCAAATTGATCAATTAATATACCATCGTAACGGCCGTCAACTTTTTCAATAACGTTGAGAAGTGCTCGGTTATGTAGCATCGCTTTCATTTTCCCTTGACTCATTCCTGAGCGTTGTAATTCGTTATACTTTTTATTATGTAAAATTAATAAACTATACGGAATCGTTTGGATTAAATCTTTCGCAATGTTTGTAATTTGTAGATCTGATAAATATTTTGAGTCCTTCACACCTAATTCTTTTAGTAAGTCAACTTGATTGTTATGTACGAATGCGGCAGCGATTGTCACCGGACCGAAATAATCACCTGTTCCGACTTCGTCAGATCCGATCATCGATAAATGTTCAATCTCTTTGGGTGGCGCCCACTGATGCTGATCGGTCGATCTTTGTTTTTTCTCGTTTGGTACGGCATGAGCCTGCCATTGAGCTGCTTCTTTTTCGGCACTTTTTCCTTGAAACATCACTTTCCCTGAACGGTACGCTGTAATTGTACAGTTCGGTAGTTTTGCTTGGAATAGACTGCCCGGTGGAACTTTTTCAGTTATGTATGAGGCATAATGCGATTTTATCAATTCAATCTGTTGGTGTAACATGTTCAATACGATTGTTGCCATATTAGAATGAGCTCCTTTCGTGATAAAGCGAAACTTCCAACGGTGGTGGTTTAGGTCTACAAGAAGTGGGTCATGACGATGGGGTGTCCTTAGTCTTCGAACCGGTTTCACCACTGATGGTTAGCAAGACTTATCAGGTATTTAGTGCCCGTTATCCCTCGCTTAGACCTCTTCGACATATTTCAAGTTTTAAAGCGAGGGTTTTACGGACGGTTGAGACGTGACAAAAACGTCAGTATTCCATATTATAACAGATAGAGCTTTTCTAGCATCGTACCCTATTTTAATGCGTTGTAGCTCATGGTATGATGGATATAAGACTCTTTTGCTAGAGGAGGACTTCATGTGACGGAGGATAAAGAAAAAACACGTTCTACTGTTGAAATTTACGGTGAGAAGTATACAATTGTCGGTTATGAAAACCCTGAGCATATTTATAAAGTTGCTTCAATTGTCGATAACAAAATGCGAGAAATTAAAGAAAAAAATCAAAATTTAGATACACGTAAATTAGCAGTTTTGACGGCTTTAAACACTGTAAACGAACTGCTAAAATGTGAGGAAGAGTTAGAGCGTTTAAAAAAAGAAGTGAAAAATTGAGGAATAGACAATGGTTGATTTAATTTTAATACTTTTACTTCTTTGCGGTTTTCTCATCGGATTAAGAAGAGGATTAGTGCTACAGATTGTTCATCTAAGCGGATTTATCGTCTCACTCATTATGGCATATGTTTTTTTTGATGACCTTGCACCGAAATTGAAACTATGGATTCCTTATCCGAATTTAGGTGACGGTACGAGTACGGTGTTAAGTATACTAAATGTCGAAGATATTTATTATAAAGGGATTGCGTTTGCGATTTTGTTTTTCGGAACAAAAATTGCGATGCACATACTAGGATCGATGTTAGACTTTCTAGCTGACTTGCCCATTTTGCGAACGATCAATGGTTGGCTTGGCGGAGTACTCGGCTTTTTAGAAATTTATCTAATCGTGTTTATCTTTTTGTACATTGCAGCGATTATACCGAATGAATCCCTCCAAAATACGTTTAACAATTCATTCATCGCACAAATCATCATTAAACATACACCTTATTTCTCAGCTCACCTTCAAGAACTCTGGCTTAGTTAAAGCGCGACTACCATTAGCGTTAGCTCAAGGTTAGCGAGGCTTATCAGGTTCCTAATGTCCGTTTGAGTGCACTAATTACAGACGATTGTTACGTTGAATAACAGATTATGATGTATCGTTTATTAAAAATTGTGAATTTGTGAGTACGTGCTAAAGATAAAACAACTTCTCCTTTGGGGAAGTTTTTGTACGTTTACATGAATGAAAGTAGGTGGAACATGAACAAAAAAGAAGTAGTACAAACGTTGGAAATGATTAGTTTATATCTGGAAATTAAAGGGGAAAATCCATTTAAAATTGCGGCATATCGGCGAGCAGCGCGAGCACTTGAAGAAGATGTAAGAAGTATGGCACAAATCGATGATGTCGAGAAAATAAAAGGGATCGGTAAAGGAACGGCTACAGTAATCAATGAATTACTAGAGACTGGGAAGTCGAGCCTTTTTGAACAGTTAAGAGAGGAAGTGCCTGAGAGCCTTTTACAACTATTGAAAATACCTGGTCTCGGTGGGAAAAAAATTGCAACGTTATATAAGCAGTTGCAAATTACGGATTTGCTGTCATTGCAACAAGCATGTGAGAAAAATCAAGTGCGAACATTACCAGGCTTCGGAAAGCGGACAGAAGAAAACATTCTTTCGGCGATTCATGAACATCAAAAAGGTCCAAACCGTTTTCCAATTTGGATGGTGATTCCGATTGTTGAAGAGATCGAACAGCAACTGTCGCTCATCCAAGAAATTGAACAATTTTCTGTAGCGGGAAGCTATCGCCGCTTTCGCGAAACGGTTAAAGATTTAGATTTTGTAATTGCAACGAAGGAGCCACGTTCTGTTGCTGAAAAGCTTAAAAAGTTTAAAAAGGTAGAGGCGGTTATTGCTTCTGGAGAAACAAAAGTAACGCTAGAATTAGCGTATGAGTATCCAATCCAAGTCGATTTTCGTCTCATAGAACCGTACGAATTTAGCACAACCTTGCACCACTTTACTGGATCCCAACATCATAATATCGCGATGCGTCAACTTGCAAAAATGAAAGGAGAAAAGATTAGTGAATATGGGGTTGAAACAGGCGGTGGCGAATGGTTGACGTTTGCTTCTGAAGCAGAGTTGTTTCAACATTTTCAATTGCATTATATTCCACCAGAAGTTCGCGAAGGAACAGGTGAAATTGAGCAATTTAAACAACATGTCGATTTGATTGAATTGTACGACGTAAAAGGTGACTTGCACATGCACACGACGTGGAGTGATGGGGCGCATACAATTGAAGAAATGGCAAAAGCCGCAATCGAAAAAGGCTACGAATATATTGCGATTACAGATCACTCACAATCTTTAAAAGTAGCGAACGGTTTAACACCAGATCGAGTGAAACAGCAACGCGAAGAAATTAAACGGTTAAATGAAACGTTTTCAAATTTTACAATTTTAACGGGCACAGAAATGGACATTTTGCCAGACGGAACGCTAGATTTTGACGATGAATTGTTAGCTGAGTCTGACTTTGTTATTGCTGCGATTCATTCCGCATTTTCGCAAAACAAAGATAAGATTATGCAGCGACTCATTAACGCTTTGAAAAATGTACATGTCGATTTAATCGCACATCCTACGGGGAGATTAATTGGAAGAAGAGAAGGTTACAATGTTGACCTTGACATGCTAATTGAAGTCGCAAAAGAAACGAATACGGCGTTGGAGTTAAATAGCAACCCGCACAGGCTTGATTTAGCTCCTGAATGGCTTGAAAAAGCTCAGAAAAAAGGTGTGAAGATTGCGATTAATACAGATGCACATAAGACACAGACCTTGGATCATATCAAGTACGGTATTGCAACGGCTAAAAAAGGTTGGATTCGAAAAGAAACCGTATTAAACACATATTCACTTTCTGAACTGCGTCAGCACTTGCTTAGTTCTCAAACTTAACGGGCAGGAGGATGGAATGTTGCTAAAGAGAATGCTGCATCTTTTAGAATTTGATAAAATTAAAGAGCAATTACAAAAACACGCAGCGACGACACTTGGAAAAGAGAAAGTAAGTGAATTACTGCCTTTTTTTCACTTCGAACAGGTTGCACACGCATTAGAGGAAACAGATGAAGCGTTAACGGTCATTCGTCTTAAAGGACAAGCGCCATTTGGTGGGATTCGAGATGTTCGGGCAGCAGTTCAACGATCCGTTATTGGTGGCATGCTGAATGAAAATGAGTTAGTTGAAATCGAAACGACACTTCACGGCGCACGCCGACTAAAAAAATTTATTGAGTCAGTACAAGCTGACGATGAAGCAGATGTACCGATCTTAATTGAACATTGTACGCAAATTGAACCTTGCAATGCATTAGAAATGGAAATCCGTCGATGTATTGATCGAGACGGACGCATTTCAGATGATGCAAGTCCAGAACTAAAGCTTGTCCGAAATCAGTTAAGGAGTTACGAATCACGAATTCGTGAAAAACTCGAGCAACTTATTCGTTTAAGTGATAATCAAAAAAAGCTGTCGGATTCAATTATAACGATTCGCAATGATCGCTATGTCATACCGGTCAAACAAGAGTACAGATCTTCATTTGGTGGAATTGTTCACGATCAATCCGCTTCAGGTCAAACATTGTTTATTGAACCAAACGCTGTCGTTATGATCAATAATCAATTAAGGGAAGCACAAGCGAAAGAACGGGTAGAAATTGAAAAAATTTTATTTGCGTTATCTGAAAAAGTTGCTTCATATTCAGATACGCTCCAACTAAACGTTAAGCAACTTGCGATGTTGGATTTTATATTTGCAAAAGCAGCTTATGCAAAAAAAGTAAATGCAACGAAACCAAAGCTAAATCAAAACCGCTATTTGCGTTATGATTCTGCGCGCCATCCACTCATTCCAAGTGAAGAAGTCGTGCCTATTTCACTTGAACTTGGCGGTTCATATGACACGATTGTAATTACTGGACCGAATACTGGGGGAAAAACGGTTACATTAAAAACAGTCGGCTTACTAACCCTTATGGCGCAAGCCGGACTTCATATTCCAGTGGCGGAAGGTTCTGAAGCGACGGTATTTGAGCACATATTTGCAGATATTGGAGATGAACAATCGATTGAACAGAGTCTCAGTACGTTTTCGTCGCATATGACGAATATCGTTTCAATCTTAAATCACATCAACGAACGAAGTTTAGTGCTGTTTGATGAGCTTGGTGCAGGAACGGATCCAGAAGAAGGTGCCGCCTTAGCGATTGCGATTTTAGATCATGTTCACCATATAGGTGCACGCTGTGTCGCGACAACCCATTATAGCGAATTGAAGGCCTATGCATATAATCGCGAAAGTGTCATCAATGCGAGTGTGGAGTTTAACGCTAAGACATTAAAGCCGACGTATAAGCTTCTTATCGGTGTACCGGGACGAAGCAATGCGTTTGAAATCTCGAAGCGATTGGGCTTGAAAGCAAGCATTATTGATGCTGCGAAACGCCAAGTTTCAAGTGAAACAACGAGCGTTGACAATATGATTATTGAACTTGAAAAGACGAAAAACAAAGCGGAGCGCGAATTAGCGGAAGCGAAACGAATTCGTAACGAAGTAGAAATAGATAAACGGCAATATGAAGCTGAACGTCAAACGTTTGAAAAGGAAAAAGACCGTATGTTGAAGGCAGCTGAACAGAAAGCGAAAGATGCTGTTGAATTTGCAAAAATAGAAGCAGAGTCGATTATAAAGGAGCTACGTGAATATCGAAAAAATGGTGTAAAAGAACACAAGCTTATCGAAGCTAAAAAGCGTCTTGAAGCTGCTTCCCCCCAACTAGTTGAGAGGAAACAAAATGTATCGAAGCAAAAAACACGAGAGAAATTTGCGATTGGTGATGACGTAGAACTCACACATTTATCACAAAAAGGCTCGATTATAGAACAAATTGATGACGGCGAATATCTCGTTCAAGTCGGCATAATGAAAGTAAACGTGAACGCTTCACAACTTAAAAAGATTGCACCGAAAAAACCAGAAGGCGAGCGCTCCTTCATTTCTGTAAAAGGGAATAAGCCTGTCGTGAAAACAGAATTAGATTTACGTGGGAAACGTTATGAAGATGCTCAAGTCGAAGTTGATCGTTATTTGGACGATGCTGTTCTTGCTGGCTATTCGAAAGTAGCAATAATCCATGGGAAAGGAACGGGTGCATTGCGAAAAGGAGTTCATGAACTTTTGCAACGCCATCCTAATGTAAAATCGATTAGGCTCGGCCGAGAGGGAGAAGGAGGACTCGGAGTCACGATCGTCGAGCTAAGATAATCAACACTAGAGCGGGACTAGCATGTAGATGTCCTTGTTAAAAGTACTTCAACTTAGACACTTTGATAAGCGGAGACTCATCTACTATAAAAAACATAGCAGATGAGTCGAAAAATGATTTCATGAAAGGTGAGAATATGGAAACACTATGGAAGGTACTCCTCGTATTTTGTGGAATATTTTTTGTCGCAGGGATTGTTTATCTTCTTTTTTACACGTAACTAACGGTCATTGACAGGAATGAACGATACGTTAAAATAAATAATGAATGAATCATCATTCATGTCGTGGGAAAAGGGGAAAAGAATGTGACTAGATTAGGGAAAGGTAGAGGTCCAAAATACAATCAGATTATTGATGCAGCGGCAGAAGTAATAGCCGAAAACGGTTTTCACCAAGCACAAGTTTCAAAAATTGCTAAAAGAGCAAAAGTTGCAGATGGTACGATTTATCTTTATTTCAAAAACAAAGAAGATATATTAATTTCCCTTTTTCGCGAAAAAATGGGACTTTATGTTGAACGCCTCGAAAAAGCGATGCTTACAAAAACAACTGTTGAAGAGAAATTGTTTGCCCTCGTTGAAATTCATTTTAAAAACTTAAGTGAAAATCAATATTGGGCAGTTGTCACTCAACTTGAATTGAGGCAATCAGATAAACGACTTCGCGCAAAAATTAGTGAAGTGTTAAAAAACTTTTTGGCAATAATGGATGACTTAATTGAGGAAGGCAAGCAAGAAGGAATTTTTAGCCCAAACTTAGATAAGCGTCTTGCGAGGCAAATGATTTTTGGAACTATTGACGAAACTGTCACAACTTGGGTTATGAAAGATAGAAAGTACGATTTAATCTCACTTGCAAAGCCGATTCACAAGCTTTTGTTGAACGGATTAAAGGGAGATTAAACATTAATTGTAAAAAACGTAATTCAAAATTCATAAACAAATAATGCAACTTCGTTTTGGTTGTGCTAAAATGCTTTTTGTAAGAATATAAAAGCGGGCACGTGTCATTCTTTAATATTAAACTTAATTTTTAGGAGGGCATACAATGAACATTTATGTCATTATGAAAAGAACGTTTGACACAGAAGAAAAAATTGATATTCAAAACGGCGCCGTAGTAGATGACGGAGCGGAATTTATTATTAATCCTTACGACGAATATGCGATTGAAGAAGCGATTCAAAAGCGTGACGACTTAGGTGGAGAAGTAACAGTCGTTACAGTCGGAGACGAAGATGCCGAAAAAGAATTAAGAACAGCACTTGCGATGGGCGCAGATAAAGCTGTTTTAATCAATAGCGAAGACTTAGATGAAACAGACCAATTTACAACTTCAGTGATTTTAGCGAAATATTTTGAGGATAAAGAATATGACCTCATTCTTGGTGGAAACGTATCCGTAGATAAAAGTACTGGACAAGTTGGCCCGCGCTTAGCTGAATTACTTGACATTCCTTGTGTAACTACAATTACGAAGCTGGATATCGACGGAGAAAATGTAACGATTGAGCGTGACGTTGAAGGTGACCAAGAAATCATCGAAACGAAGCTCCCGGTGCTCGTAACAGCACAACAAGGCTTAAACGAACCACGCTACCCGTCTCTTCCAGGAATTATGAAAGCGAAGAAAAAGCCGCTTGAAGAAATTGATCTTGATGATTTAGACATCGATGAAGATGACGTCGAAGCAAAAACAGAAACAGTAGAACGCTATTTGCCACCAGAGAAACAAGCGGGTAAAGTTCTTGAAGGTGAAATCGCTGATCAAGTAAAAGAGCTTGTTGAACTGCTTAGAAGCGAAGCAAAAGTGATTTAACTCGAATCGAATAGGACACGAACAGACTTAATATTGGGAAACCATTATACGGAGGGATAGTAATGGCAAAGAAAGTGTTAGTATTAGGTGAAGCTCGCGGCGGGGAATTACGTAACGTATCATTCGAAGCGATCGCTGCAGGTAAAGAAATTTCCAACGGCGGTGAAGTTGTTGGTGCAATCTTTGGCGACAATGTCACAGAACTTGGTAATGAACTTATTACATACGGTGCTGACCGTGTAATCGTAGTAAATAATGAAAAACTGAAAGACTACACTCCAGACGGTTATTCACAAGCATTATTACAAGTGATTGAAAATGAAAGCCCAGATTCAGTTGTGATGGGTCATACTTCAATTGGTAAAGACTTGTCACCAAAAATTGCTGCTAAATTAGAAGCAGGCTTAATTTCTGACGCTACAGCAGTTGAAGTTGACGGTGACGATGTTACGTTCGTTCGTCCAATCTATTCTGGTAAAGCGTTTGAAAAGCAAAAATCAAAAGAAGGTACACTTATTGCAACCATTCGGCCGAATAACATTAAAGCACTTGAAAAAGACGAATCACGTAGTGGGGACGTTTCCGAACTTGATGTTGACATTAAAGATCTTCGTACCATTGTAAAAGAAGTAGTTAGAAAAACTACGACAGGTGTTGACCTTTCGGAAGCAAACGTTATTGTTGCTGGTGGACGTGGTGTGAAAAGTGCTGAAGGTTTTGAACCACTACAAGAGCTTGCCGATCTACTAGGTGGTGCAGTTGGTGCATCTCGTGGTGCATGTGATGCTGGATACTGTGATTATTCACTTCAAATCGGTCAAACAGGTAAAGTCGTTACACCAGATCTATACTTCGCATTCGGTATTTCTGGAGCAATCCAACACTTAGCAGGAATGTCAAATTCAAAAGTTATTGTGGCAGTAAACAAAGACCCGGAAGCAAACATTTTCAGTGTTGCTGACTACGGTATTGTAGGCGACTTATTCGAGGTTGTTCCACTTCTTATCGAAGAATTCAAACAAATTCTTTAGTTTTATTGAACGGGCATTTTGCCCGTTTTTCTTTATAACAGCAAAACGTATAACTCTTGGTCAAACATGACTGCGTCCTGTGGAAAAATGCCAGTACTGGCACGCACGTGTATCGTACGTGATACTGGCGAGTTAGGGAGTTTTCTTTATATGAATTGGGAACCATATGAATAATTTAGGTCTCAAATGATAGTGCTAAATGTTGCTAGGCAAAAAATTAGCGCTATCATTTTAATCATGATATACTTTTTTTACAAAACAGCTTAACTGTCTGAAGGAGGTAAATACAATAATGGCAATCCAAAATGTAACAGATCAAAACTTTGATGAAGCAACGAAAGAAGGGCTTGTACTCGCAGATTTTTGGGCGCCTTGGTGCGGACCATGTAAAATGATTGCTCCTGTATTAGAAGAACTCGATGCTGAAATGGGCGACGAAGTTAAAATTGTGAAACTTGACGTAGATGAAAACCAAGAAACAGCTGGAAAGTTTGGTGTGATGAGCATACCAACACTCATCGTATTTAAAGATGGGAAACCTGTTGATCAACTTATCGGTTTTCAGCCGAAAGAAGCATTAGTGAATACACTAAAAAAACATCAATAAATATGAGTAAATCGAAAGAGCCTGTTACGTTACAGGCTCTTTCAGCACTTCAGTATTAAAAGGATGACGACATGATGTCATTAAAAGATAA
This sequence comes from Pueribacillus sp. YX66, assembly GCF_041725775.1. NCBI lineage: Bacteria > Bacillati > Bacillota > Bacilli > Caryophanales > Bacillaceae > Pueribacillus > Pueribacillus sp. YX66. The sequence continues at coordinate 112,602 of NZ_JBEUEL010000004.1, forward strand.
ATTAGCTGTACTCCCTGAACAGCCTGGTTGTTACTTAATGAAAGACGAGTTTGGGGATATTATTTATGTCGGCAAAGCGAAAGTTATAAAAAATCGTGTGCGTTCATATTTTACTGGCTCACATGATCGGAAAACTCAGCTTCTTGTCAGCGAAATCACCGATTTTGAATATATCGTTACTTCTTCCGATCTCGATGCATTATTACTTGAGTTGACACTTATCAAAAAGCATAATCCGAAATATAATGTCATGCTTAAAGATGATAAAAGCTATCCTTATATAAAAATTACAGAAGATGAACATCCACGCTTGATCATTACAAGAAAATTAAAAAAGGATAAAGGCAAATATTTTGGTCCTTACCCGAATGCATATGCAGCGCAAGAAACAAAGAAACTGCTTGACCGAATTTTTCCATTGAGAAAATGCCGCACGATTCCTAAATCCGTTTGTCTTTACTATCATATTGATCAATGTTTAGCACCTTGTGTAAACGACATACCGGAAGAAAAGACGAAAAAAATGGTCGATGGAATTACTCGGTTTTTAAGCGGGACCGGTTATGAGGAAATTAAACGCGACCTTAAACAAAAAATGGAAAAGGCATCGAATGAATTGAATTTTGAAAAAGCAAAAGAATATCGTGATCAAATTCAACACATTGAAAAAGTGATGGAAAAACAGAAAATCTTTTTAAACGATACAACAGATTGTGATATTTTTGGATATGCGTTCGATAAAGGATGGATGTGCATTCAAGTATTTTTCATACGCCAAGGAAAGTTAATTGAACGAAATGTATCGCTTTTCCCATTTTATAATGTAGCTGAGGAAGATTTCCTTACATTTATCGGCAGTTTTTATTTACAAAAGCATCATCCGATTCCGAAAGAAATTTTTATTCCAAAAACCATTGATAAGGAATTAGTCAGTGAATTGTTAAATGCAAAAGTATATCAGCCGAAAATTGGTAAGAAAAAAGACTTAGTTACACTCGCAAATAAAAATGCAAAAGTCGCTTTATCGGAAAAGTTTGCGCTCATCGAACGAGATGAAGAACGAACAATCAAAGCAATCGAGAGGCTAGGTGAGCTGTTGAATATCGAAACACCGCATCGAATTGAAGCATTTGACAATTCAAATATTCTAGGTACCGATCCCGTTTCAGCAATGGTCGTTTTCACAGATGGGAAACCTGATAAAAAAGAGTATCGCAAGTATAAAATTCAAACGGTTGAAGGTCCTGATGATTATGCTTCGATGCGAGAAGTAATCAGGCGTAGATATACACGTCTTTTAAAAGAAAATGGTCGATTGCCAGATTTAATTCTTGTTGACGGTGGAAAAGGTCAATTATCAGTTGCTCAAGATGTATTAGAAAATGAACTTGGTTTAATCATCCCGACGGCAGGTCTCGTTAAAGATGAAAATCATCGTTCATCATACCTCGTTATCGGTGATCCGCCGAAAGAAATTGCTATGAAACGAAATAGCCAAGAATTTTACTTACTGCAACGTATCCAGGACGAAGTTCACCGATTTGCCATTTCGTTTCATCGCAGCATAAGAGGGAAGACGATGTTAAAGTCCATTTTAGATGAGATTCCTGGAGTTGGCCCGAAACGTAAAAAGCAATTAATGACACATTTTGGGACAATTAAAAAAATGAAAGAAGCAACTGAAGAGCAGTTTATCGAAGCAGGTATGCCGAAAAACGTTGCTGAAAATTTAGTCGTTCATTTAAGTCGTAAAGAAGAATAAAAATGGGTGTGCCTTATTTATACGCACACCATATCACGTTAACTTTATTGAGCTGTCTCTTTTGCATTGGATTCAACAGTAAAGAGGACTCGTTTTCGCTTCACTTGTTCCAATGTTTCCGTTACACAATCTGTCATTGTCTCATATTGTTCTGCTAAAAACCCTGCTTCTAATTTGTAATGAGTTGGTGTCGGAAGAGTCGGAATTAATTCAAACACACGTTTGTTTGTTTTTTCTTGAATAACCGAAAGTGATCCCCATGCCGCTTTTTGGAAAAAGTCACAAATTTCTTCTGTTGATGACAATGGATGCTTTCTCGCCAAATGTTTTCCTGCCCAGTATAAAATCGTTTCTTCTTCTTTTCCGAGCAATTCAGGCAGCAAGTCGTTTCGTAATAATGTATAAGCAAATGAAGATTGAATGCCCTGTTTATTTTTTAATTTTGTCTGTTGCATAAATAATTGCCCCCCTTTATAACTAACACTATTATAAAGCAAGACTTCCATTAGCGAAAGCATATGGTTAACGAGTCGTATCGGTATGAACGCAATGAATAAAGGACAGTTGATACGTGGAAGCAAGACTTAGGGCGACAGAAGGTACGTTATGCTGACGTTTGTCACATTTGTCTACCTGCTATAACACGATTTTTTCAGTTTTTTATTCGTAAGGACTAATTGTAAGCAAGACATTCACCGCGATCACAATCTTTTGATTCGCTAGAACAATAAGCAGTGAATGAATGAGCTCTGGTGTGCAGAAAACGGCACTTGAGAAAATAAAAGATGAAATGTGACGTTTCCTTGACGCTACTCATCGATGAGGTTACAATAAACTTGTTATATTTTTTCGACAAATCACGGATGGAGAGAACGATTACGAAACACCGAAAGTAGAGATAGTGGAAAAAATTTTAAGGACAACAAAGGGGGCAAATTACGAATGACGGCAACTCGAGATTTTGCAAGTCGCAGACTGCATTCCTTGCTGGGCATCATTCCGCTCGGAGTTTTTTTGTTTCAACATTTAACCGTGAACTATTTTGCGACACGAGGACCAGATGCATTTAACCAAGCTGCAAACTTTATTTCGAATCTACCTTATCTATACGTACTTGAATGGGTTATTATTTACATACCGCTTCTGTTCCATGGAATTTACGGTGTGTACATAGCGTTTCAAGCAAAAAATAATGTGAATCGGTATGGTTTCTTCCGAAATGTTATGTTCATGTTACAGCGAGTATCTGGCTTTATAACACTCATTTTTCTTGCGTTGCATATTTGGCAAACACGCATTCAAGTTATGTTCGGCGAAGTCGTTAATTACAATATGATGAATAATATTTTAACGAACCCAGGCTGGCTGACTGTTTACATCATCGGTGTTCTTACAGTAATCTTTCACTTTTCCAATGGTTTGTGGTCATTTTGTGTAAGCTTCGGAATTACGGTTACACCTCGTTCACAGCAAGTTTTGACGTATGTAACGTTAATCGTGTTTATCACATTGGCTTACATTGGATTAAGAGCAATATTTGCATTCGCTTAATTTCAACTGAAGTTCAAAGGGGGCTGACACAATGAGCAAGGGAAATGTAATTATAGTCGGCGGTGGATTAGCCGGTTTAATGGCAGCAATCAAAGTTGCTGAAGCTGGTGTAAACGTCGATTTGTTTTCAATCGTGCCTGTAAAACGCTCGCACTCTGTTTGTGCACAAGGTGGGATCAACGGCGCTGTCAATACGAAAGGTGAAGGTGACTCTCCTTGGATTCATTTTGATGATACGATTTATGGTGGAGACTTTTTAGCAAACCAACCGCCTGTTAAAGCGATGTGTGAATCTGCACCAGGTATTATTCATTTGATGGATCGTATGGGAGTTATGTTTAACCGTACACCTGAAGGGTTGCTTGATTTCAGACGCTTCGGTGGAACACAGCATCACCGGACTGCGTTTGCTGGTGCAACGACAGGACAGCAATTACTTTATGCACTTGATGAACAAGTGCGTCGTCATGAAGTAGCAGGTTTAGTAACAAAGTATGAACACTGGGAATTTTTATCAGCAATTATTGATGATGACGAAGTATGTCGAGGCATTGTGGCTCAAGATATGAAAACGTCTGAGATTAAATCGTTTTCTGCTGATGCTGTTATTATGGCAACAGGCGGTCCAGGAATTATTTTCGGTAAATCGACGAACTCTGTCATTAATACTGGATCGGCTGCAGCTGCGCTTTATCAGCAAGGCGTTTATTATGCGAATGGAGAATTTATTCAAATTCATCCAACCGCAATTCCTGGTGATGATAAGCTACGTCTCATGAGTGAATCGGCTCGTGGTGAAGGTGGACGAGTTTGGACGTATAAAGATGGGAAGCCATGGTACTTTTTAGAGGAAAAATATCCAGCTTATGGAAATCTCGTCCCGCGTGATATTGCAACGCGTGAAATTTTCGATGTTTGTGTAAACCAGAAGCTTGGAATTAATGGCGAAAATATGGTTTACCTTGATTTATCACATAAAGACCCGAAAGAACTTGATATTAAATTAGGTGGAATTATTGAAATTTACGAGAAGTTTGTCGGTGACGATCCGCGCAAAGTTCCGATGAGAATTTTCCCAGCTGTTCACTATTCTATGGGCGGTATGTGGGTTGACTACAACCAAATGACGAACATTAAAGGCTTATTCGCAGCTGGGGAATGTGACTACTCACAACACGGAGCGAACCGTCTCGGAGCGAATTCCCTTCTATCAGCGATTTACGGTGGAATGGTTGCAGGACCGAATGCTGTCGAATATATGAACGGTCTTGACAAATCAAGTGAAGAGCTTTCGTCTAATCTATTTGATCGCCATGCAAAAATGGAGCAAGAGAAATTTGATAACATTCTTGCGATGGATGGGAATGAAAATGCATACGTCCTCCATAAAGAACTTGGCGAATGGATGACAGATAACGTTACAGTTGTACGTGAAAATAAAAAGCTTTTAGAAACAGATGAGAAAATTCAAGAACTCATGGAACGGTATAAACGAATTAACATTAACGATACGGCTAAGTGGAGCAACCAAAGTACATTCTTTACTCGTCAGCTTTGGAATATGCTACACCTAGCGCGTGTCATTACTCTCGGTGCTTATCACCGTGATGAAAGTCGTGGTGCTCATTATAAGCCAGAATTCCCGGAGCGAAATGACGAAGACTGGTTAAAAACGACAAAAGCGCTATTTAATCCTGAAAAGAATGCGCCTGATTTTGAGTATGAAGACGTTGATATTTCATTAATTAAGCCACGTAAACGTGATTATACGCAAAAAAATAAAGTGACGGAGGGGAAATAAAATGAGTGAGAAAATGGTAACATTGATCATTACTCGCCAAGATTCGTCGGAATCTTCCCCTTATCAAGAGGAATTTAAAGTTCCTTATCGACCAGGTATGAACGTCATTTCCGCGTTGATGGAAATTCGTCGAAATCCGGTCAATGCTAAGGGGGAAAAGACAACTCCAGTTCAATGGGAGATGAGCTGTCTTGAGGAAGTATGTGGCGCCTGTTCAATGGTCATTAATGGGAAGGCGATGCAATCTTGTACAGCACTCGTCGACAAATTGGAACAACCGATTCGATTAGAGCCGATGTCAACATTCCCGGTCATTCGTGACTTGATTATTGATAGAAGTTCGATGTTTGATACATTAAAACGGATTAAAGCGTGGATTCCAATTGACGGGACATACGATTTAGGACCTGGACCACGTATGCCTGAAAGACAAAGACAATGGGCATACGAACTTTCAAAATGTATGACGTGCGGAGTATGTCTTGAAGCGTGTCCGAATGTAAATGTTCGCTCTGATTTTATCGGACCGTTTGCATTATCTCTTGTTCGTCTTTACAACACGCACCCGACTGGTGCTATGCATAAGGAAGAACGTTTAAATGCTCTAATGGGTGAAGGTGGAATCGAAGATTGCGGGAACTCACAAAACTGTGTGCAGTCGTGTCCGAAAGGTATTCCACTCACAACGTCAATTGCTTCGATGAACCGAGCAACGACATTGCAAATGTTTAAAGACTTCTTCGGAAGCGATAATTTATAATTCGTAAACTTGCCTCTGACACCTTACATGTTCAATGATAAACATGTAAGGTGTCTTTCTCATTGCATAAGGTAGACTTTTGTGGATTGACGGTTCAATTGATCACACAGGGTTGTATATCAACATATACTAATCAAGACTAAATCGGTTTCTAAAAATGAAAACAGTTCTGAAAGCCCGCGCAAGGAGGGTGGAAGAGTTGAAGAACCGTTATCGACCGAAGCCGCTTTTGACGAAAAGAGAACGTGAAGTATTTGAACTACTTGTTCAGGATAAAACAACGAGGGAGATCGCGAAAGAGTTGTTTATCAGTGAGAAAACGGTTAGAAACCATATTTCAAATACGATGCAAAAGTTAGGGGTAAAGGGGCGCTCCCAAGCGGTAGTTGAGCTTCTACGGCTTGGGGAATTGGAAATTTAATTAGGGCTGGCTTTCTTTGAAAGCCAGCTGCTAATTTTTTCAAAAAGTTTTAACTTGAAACAAATTGAAAAACAGAGGACAATAAAGCTAGTGGATGAGGAGCGATGCTGTAAAAGACAGTCGTTCTTCCACGCTTTTGTTAACGAGAATGATTAAATTATTGTTAATTTTATCGTCCGTTATGCTAAAGATACGGACAGTTTAGTTAAAAAATTATATTACATAACAAGAGGCGATTTTTTGGATAGACCAATTGGTGTTATTGATTCTGGTGTCGGTGGATTAACAGTTGCGAAAGAAATCATGAGGCAATTACCGAAAGAAACGATTTATTATGTCGGTGATACGAGTCGTTGTCCATACGGCTCAAGGCCAAAAGAAGAAGTTATAGCTTTTACATGGCAAATGGTTCATTTCCTACTTAAAAAGCAAATAAAAATGCTCGTGATAGCTTGTAATACGGCGACGGCATTTGCGCTTGAAGAAATTCAAGCAAAAATAGAGATTCCAGTTGTTGGCGTTGTTCACCCTGGTGCGAGAAGTGCATTAAAAAACACACAAAATATTAGTATCGGTGTGATTGGAACGAAAGGAACGATAGAAAGCAAAGTTTACGAAAGGGCGCTTCGGAGCATAAACAATGAAGTTGAAATTTATAGTAAAGCATGTGAACCGTTCGTGCCCCTTGTTGAAAGAAATTGTCTTACGGGTGATTATGCACGCTCGATCGTTCAGCAATCACTCGCTCATTTTCAAGAAACGTCTATTGATACACTTATATTAGGGTGTACGCATTATCCGTTACTGCAGCCGCTAATCCAAGAAGTCATTGGTGAAGACGTTACGGTCATTTCATCAGGTGATGAAACAGCGAGGGAAGTCAGTGCGATTCTTTATCATCACGAGTTATTGCAGACGGATGATGTTCAACCGAATCATTTTTTTTATACGACTGGTAGTCGCGCTCTATTTTCACAAATTGCGAATAACTGGTTTGGAACGCCATTACACAATATTATTGAAATCGTATTATAAAGGCTGTTCGTGAAAATCCGAAAACGGAATGGATTACGAGAACTTTGTTCTCTTTTTAATTATACACGTAATGAGTGCTTAACAGCACTCCGTTTTTTCAAAAAAATAAAGAAAATTTTGAGAAAGCGAGAACGGCACAATGATGAACAAAAACCATTTTTTCTTACTCGGCTTTATCATGTTTTTAACGATGACAGGCTATGGTATAGTACTTCCAACACTTCCTTTTTTAGCAGACAACTTGCAGTTGACGTCTTTTCAAATGGGTACACTGATTACAGGTTGGGCGACTGCCCAACTCGTAACAGCTCCTTTTTGGGGAAAGTTAGCGGATACAATCGGAAGAAAGAAAGTGCTGATTGCTGGTTTATTTGGTTTTGGAATTGCTTTTTTATTGCTTATTTTAGCGAATAGTTATTTTCAATTGTTGTTTGCGCGGATTATTGGAGCGTCCTTATCATCAGGAACGTACCCAGCCGCATTTGCAATTGTTGCCGATTCAACCGATTATAAAAACCGAAATGTGGCGATAGCAAAAATGGGAGCTCTTAGTGGGCTTGGTTTTTTATGTGGACCAGCTGTTGGAGGCATATTTGCTCAATTTGGCGTTATTGTTCCATTTGTAGTGGCAGGGTCACTCGCTTTAATTACGACTCCAATCGCATGGAAGTTTTTACAAGAACCACGACAAACAGGAGTCATTATCGGACAGCCGGAATCTTATTTTCGGTCATTTTCAATATTGCTCAAACGAGGCTATCGTGAGCTCTATGCGGTTTCACTTGGTGTGTCAATTGCCGCTTCAAGTTTTTTTGGGTTAATCGGTTATTTTATGATTGCTCGGTTTAATGCTACACCTGGTTATGTCAGTTTAGCATTTAGCATTGAAGCTGGGCTTGCAGTCATTGTTCAGTTTTTTTTACTCGAACGGTTTTACCGAATATGGAAGGAAGAAAGTGTAATGAAGCAAGGTCTAATCATTACGGTTATCGGATACGGAATGATTGCACTGTCCCCGCACTGGATGGTGATTATGGTTGGTTGCGCTTTCATTGGATTCGGGCAAGCTTGTGTACTTCCTGTCATTGTGTCGCTATTATCAAAACGTGGACAATACGGTCAAGGAATCACGATGGGAATGAATGAGTCTATGGATAGTTTAGGGAGAATGATCGGTCCGCTCATTGGTGGATTTACGTTTTCGCTTAGCATTATGTTTCCATTTCTTACGTCGGCCGCTATCGTCTTTTTATTACTTGTAATGACGATCGTTCAAGGGAAAGGAATAAAACGAGAAGATAGAGAAGGTTATGTTGAGAAAGGGGTATAAAAGCCCCTATTTTTATTCGTTATAAATAGTCGGAAAATTCTGTTGTTTTTTCACTGTTGTATGATAAACTAAAATTAAATCATATATGTGAAGTTAATTTCATATTTATGAAGTAAAGGAGGATTGCTGCAGATTAAAAAAGAATCTCGAAAAAATCTAGTACCATCTGTTAATAAAGCGTTCGATATCGTTACGTTATTGTTTAGAAAAGGCAGTCTCACCTTGAAAGATATCACGTATGAGTTAAAAATACCTGCCAGTACGTGCTACAACATCGTGTCTACGCTAGAACATCGCGGGGTCATCCAAAAAGATGGTCAAACGAATTGTTATGAGTTAGGCATGTCATTAATGAAATGGGGATTAAAAGCGTATAACAATGTCGATATACGGAAAGTGGCAGTCAAATATTTGTACAAATTAGTCGAGCGCTTTAATGAGACAGCAACGGTCACAGTTTTTAATCAAGCTTCGTATGAAAGTATCGTTATTGATGTCGTTGAAGGAACTGAATTATTGCGAACATCACCTAGAATAGGCGCAAGATATCCACTCCATGTTACAGGAGCAGGCATGTGTTTTTTATCAAGCTTGCCAGCTGATGGATTAACGAATTATTTTGAATTAATTCAAGGAGAACAGCTTATCCGTCCAATCTCTGAAGAGAAAATTAGAGCGAATTTACAAAGCATTAAAGAGAATGGGTATGCTGTTACGGTAAATGAACTTGGCACAAATGCAGCATCTGTAGGAGCAGGAATAAGAAATAATGTGCAAGAAATTCATGCAGCCATTAGCATTTCGGGACCTGCAGAAAGAATGAAAGAACAAATACCAGAAATGATTAAGGCAGTGAAAAGTTATGCAGATGAAATAAGTACTCGGTTGTATGGTAACCAGTGAGTGTGTGTAAAGACAGAAAGAAGTTGAGTTTCTATGCTCGAGCGGAGAGTATTTTTATTGCTCGGTTTCATCATTTTTTTAACAATGACCGGCTATGGAATTGTATTACCGACCTTACCTTTTGTCGCAGACCGTCTTAATTTAACATCTTTTCAAATGGGAACGTTAATTACAGGCTGGGCTGTTGCGCAATTAGCGACGGCTCCATTTTGGGGAAGACTTACAGATACTTGGGGACGAAAACATGTATTGTTATTTGGTTTATTTGGGTTTGCGGTCGCTTTTTTTCTACTTGTTTTTGCACAGTCTTATTGGCAACTTTTATTTGCTCGTGTCATTGGTGCCGTTTTATCTTCGGGAACACTACCTGCTGTCATTGCTCTCGTCTCAGATTTGACTGATTTAAAGCATCGTAACGTTGCGATTGCAAAAATCGGGGCGATTAACGGGCTTGGTTTTCTTTGTGGCCCTGCAGTTGGTGGCTTGTTCGCTCCGTTTGGTGTTAATGTTCCTTTTATCGTTGCAGGGACATGTGCTTTTATTACGTTGCCAATTGCAATGAGGTTTTTGTTCGAGCCTGAAGCTAAAACGACGTTAAAGCGCGATCAAGCGACTGTTTTTAAATCATTAACAATGGTGACTAGAAAAGGGTATTGGCAGTTTTTTATCGTTACGTTCGGTGTCTCGATGGCAGCGTCAAGCTTTTTTGGGTTATTAGGATATTTTATGATTGAAAGATTCAATGCTTCTCCAGTCATCGTAAGTTTAGCATTCAGTACTCAAGCAGGAGTATCCGTTATTGTCCAATTTTTTTTCCTAGAAAAGTTTTATCAATGGTTTGAAGAAGAATCGCTCGCAAAATTTGGGCTATTATTCATTACAATCGGCTTTAGCTTTATCGCATTTTCGCCTCATGCGAGTATCGCGATTATTGGATGTTTGTTTACCGGCTTTGGGCAAGCTTGTGTAAATCCAACAATTTTATCAATTTTGTCAAAACGTGAAACATACGGTCAAGGGATAACGATTGGTATGCATCAAGCGATGAACAGTCTCGGACGAATTGTTGGACCACTTCTTGGTGGCGCGATCTTTTCAATCCTCATATCAGGTCCATTTTTAACTTCTGCGGTCATCGCATTATTATTATTTTTTATCGTTCTTTTAAGCAGTCATAAAGAAACAGCCGATGCCGATTTGATAAAAAAAGAAAAAGGCTCATACGTATAGGTGGATTTTTCTGAAAATAAACATACTTCAAAAAATGGAGGGGTAAGATGCTGCTTTCTAATTTAATCCATGAAAATATCGAGAAATACGGTGAATATTCACTGCTTTATTATGAGGATGAAGTGATTTTGAATGTTCAGATCGAAAAAATCGGAAGGCAGTTTGCACAATTTTTAGCTTCTTTAGGAATTTCGAAAGGCGATCGAGTCCTCGTTTGTATGCCGAACCGACCGGAAGTTGTCTATGCCTATCAAGGAATTCTTCGTTCTGGTGCGATTGTCATTCCCGTTATGCATTTACTTCATGAAAAAGAAATTAATTTTATAATAGACAATTCTGAAGCGAAAGCGGTTATTACTTCTTCTGATATTCTTCCTAAAATTAAGCGTGCTGTAAAACAGCTTCCTCAGCATATTAAAATTGTTTCGGTTGATTCTACCGAACTGAGGCAAATGAATCAGGTTGAAATTGTTCAATGGTCAAAATCAATTTCCGTCAACCAATTATTCGATGAAAAAAAACTAAAAATACAAGAATCAGATACAGCGGTCATTTTATACACATCAGGTACGACGGGAAAACCGAAAGGCGTTATGCTGACACATCGTAATTTATCGGCAAATTTACTTGCAAGCGCTCAACTTCAACCAGAAGATGAACGAGGAACGACCCTAGGAATATTGCCACTCGCTCACGTGTATGGGTTTGGTGTTATGAATGGTTGCTTTTATCGTGGGAATTCAGTTGTAATTTTTTCAAAATTTGATGTCGACAAAGTGTTTCAAGCGATTGAAAAACATAAAGTGAAAAGCTTTGCGGCTGTTCCTGCAATGGTTCATGCGATGTTGTCAAGCTCAAATTCCTCTAAGTATGATCTATCAAGTCTTGAAGCAGTCGGATCTGGTTCTGCTGCACTTCCTATCAGTTTGCGAACTAAGTTTCAAAAGAAATTTAATGTTGAGGTTCGCGATGCATATGGCTTATCAGAAGCATCTCCAGGTGTAGCAACACAGCGGAGGGATATGCCGATTAAAGAAGGGTCTGTCGGTGTGCCTTTGCCAGGTGTACAAATCAAAATTGTCGACGATGATGGAAAAGAACTTCCGACTGGGGAAGTTGGTGAACTTATTGTGAAAGGAGACAATGTCACACCTGGTTATTATAAAAATCCAAAAGCTACGAAAGAAGCATTGAAAAACGGCTGGCTCCATACAGGGGATATGGCAAAAGTTGATGAAGATGGCTACTTGTATATCGTTGATCGAAAGAAGGACTTAATTATCCGTGGCGGCTTCAATATTTATCCCCGTGATCTTGAAGAGTTGATCGTTAAGCACGAAGCTGTGTCTGAAGTGGCGGTTATAGGGGTTCCGTCGGAGCGAATGGGAGAAGAAGTAGTGGCTTGTGTTGTGAAAAAAGCTGGTTATGACGTAACGGAGTCACAATTAATTGAATATTGCCAACAACATTTAGCTAAGTATAAAACACCGAAACAAATTATCTTTTTTGACGAGCTCCCAAGGAATGGCGTCGGCAAAATATTAAAAATAAAACTAAAAGAACTATATGCGAACCATTACTCTGCTTAGTTCAACGAAGGGAGGATATACGTGATGGGAGGAACATTACCAATATTGCAAGTTGAACGAATTAAAACAGAATTTAAAACACGCAAAGGAAGATTTGAAGCATTAAATAATATTTCTTTCCATATTCATAAAGGAGAAACGGTTGCCATTGTCGGTGAATCCGGTTCTGGAAAAAGTGTATCTGCATTGTCGATTATACAGTTATTAGAAAAATCAGGCCAGGTCACTTCAGGTAGCATCCTTTTTAACGATGTAAAGTTGAACAAATTGTCAGAAGAAGACATCCGTAAAATTAGAGGAAAAGAAATTGCTATGATTTTCCAAGATCCAATGACGTGCTTAGATCCTGTTTACACAATCGGTGATCAAGTCATTGAAAGTATTAAAATTCATGAAAATTTATCGAAACAAGCGTATTATGATCGTGCACTTGAGCTATTGAAACTTGTCGGGCTACCTGATCCAGAAGAGAGGATGTCAAGTTACCCGCATCAACTGTCTGGGGGACAACGACAAAGAGTAATGATCGCAATAGCACTCGCATGTAAGCCAAATGTTCTCATTGCTGATGAACCGACAACTGCGTTAGATGTCACCGTACAAGCGCAAATTATGGAATTACTTAAACAGCTTCAAGCGGAGTTAGGAACTGCGATTATTCTAGTAACACACGATCTCGGAGTCGTTGCTGAAATGGCAGATCGTGTCGTTGTCGTCTATGCAGGACAAGTTGTTGAAGAAGCAGAGGTACGAGCGCTTTTTGCTAACCCAGAACATCCTTATACAGAAGCGCTATTAAAAAGTATTCCAAGAATTGAAACACGGAAAGATGAACAGTTACTAGCAATTAAAGGCTCTGTTCCAAGTTTAGGAAATATGCCTTCTGGCTGTCGTTTTCATCCCCGTTGTGATTATGCTGGCAACATATGCAAAACGAGCGAACCTCCCGTTTATAAAGTGAATCATAATCACATGAGCAAATGCTGGTTAAAAAATGAACATGAAGCAATGAAGCTTTTAAATAATGCAGAACAAAAAGCGGAGTTGATAGAAGGAGAGCACAAGAATCCGAATATAAAAAAGGTTGTAGAAGAAAAACTGCTCAACGTTGAAAATCTTAAAAAACACTTTCCGATTACGAAAGGAATTTTATCTAAAACCGTTGGTTATGTGCGAGCAGTCGATGGTGTGAATTTAACGATTCACAAAGGGGAAACCGTCGGTCTTGTTGGCGAATCTGGTTGTGGCAAATCAACCGTTGGAAGATTAGTGACAGGTTTATTAAAGCCAACCGCTGGTCGTATTCAGTTTAATAATGAAAGCTTAGAATCGATGACGCGAGCAACGATGAAAACGTTGCGTCGCAAAGTTCAGTTTGTTTTCCAAGACCCGTATAGCTCTTTAAACCCAAGGATGATCGTTAAAGATATTATTGGTGAACCGTTAGAAGTGCATGATCTGTTGAAAGGAAATGATAAAGTTGAAAGAATTACACAACTATTAGAAACGGTCGGTTTGTCTAGAGAAGATATTCATAAGTTTCCTCATCAATTTTCTGGGGGACAAAGGCAAAGAATTGGAATTGCTCGTGCGTTAGCTACTGAGCCAGAATTGATTATTTGTGACGAGGCTGTCTCCGCATTAGATGTGTCCGTACAAGCGCAAATTTTAAATCTATTAAAAGAATTACAACAGAAAATAGGTTTAGCATATTTGTTTATTTCTCATGATTTAAACGTTGTCAAATACATTTCCGATCGAGTGTCTGTCATGTATTTAGGAGAAATTGTTGAAGTTGCATCAGCTAAATCGCTTTTTGAAAAACCGCTGCATCCGTATTCACAAGCCTTGATTTCAGCAGTTCCAATCCCTAATCCAAATGAAAAAAGAGAGCGAATTATATTAAAAGGTGAGGTGCCTAGTCCATCTAATCCCCCTAAGGGATGCAAGTTTCATACACGATGTGTGCATGCAACAGACATTTGTCAACAAGTTAAACCAATGATGAAAGATGTTTTACCAGGTCAGTCTGTCGCTTGTCATCTCTATTAAGGGGAGGATCGTGAAATGTTTGAGTATGCCGTGCGAAGATTACTGTATGGAATCGTTGTATTGTTTATCATGGTCACATTCGTTTTTGTCGTTATGAGACTTGTGCCGGGAGATGTTGTGAAGCTTCAACTAGCCGATGCTGGAGCTGTTACCGAAGAACAGATCGAAGCGATCGAAGCAGAGCTCGGTTTGGATAAGAGTATTGGTGCACAATTACTTGATTGGGCATCTCATGCGATACGTGGAGATTTAGGAACATCATTATGGTCGAAACAGCCGGTAACGGAAATGATCCTCGAACGATTACCAGTGACGCTACAACTAACAGGGATGGCTGTCGTTATTGCGATCGTTATCGGTATCCCAATCGGTGTCATTTCCGCGGTCAAACATCATTCATTTGTTGATAACTTTTTAAGAATTACAGCTATAGGTGGGCTGTCGATTCCAAACTTTTGGCTCGGTTTAATCTTAATAACGGTGCTGTCTATTTTTTTTAATTGGATTCCGCCATTAGGTTATCAGCCATTTACGGAAAACCCTATTGTTAATTTCCAACAGATGATTTTGCCTGCCATCGTTTTAGCTGTTGCGTTAAGTGCGAGTATTATTCGAATGACACGTTCAGCTTTACTAGAAGTTTTACATTCTGATTTCATTCGCACAGTTCGGGCGAAAGGTGCGAAAGAGCGCCTCGTTATTTATAAACACGCTTTGCGTAATTCACTCGTTTCTATTATTACGTTAATCGGTCTTCAAATCGGTACATTATTAGGTGGCACTGTCGTATTAGAGTCAATATTTTCACTACCTGGCTTAGGCAGTTTGATTTTTGAAACCGTGAGTACACGGGATTACCCAGTTGTACAATCAACAGTACTTGTTTTTGGTGGCATGTTTTTACTCGTTAATTTATTTGTCGATATGATGTATGGCTGGGTGGATCCGAGAATTCGCAATAGTTAATGGAAACATACGAGGGGTGAAAAAATGGAACACGTCCAGTTAGATTCTGAGTATTCTAGAAACCGTATGCAAATGACACAAAGAAAAATAAGTAAATTTGCAGATGATTGTAAGCGTTTTATAAAAACGCAGCCCGTAGGAGCTGTTTCACTCGTATTTATTTTTCTCGTCGTTATTGTGGCGATTTTTGCACCTGTCCTTGCACCCCATGATCCTGTTGCGCAAAATAGACAAGCATTTCTTGCGACACCAAGTGCACAACATGTTATGGGGACGGATGATCTTGGTCGAGATGTGTTTAGTCGGATTATTTTTGGTGCAAGAATTTCATTGCTCGTTGGGTTTGCATCTGTCTTTTTTTCAATGATTTTTGGAATCGTGTTCGGGGTCGTATCAGGATATTTTGGCCGTTGGATTGACATGGTTATCCAGCGGATTATGGATGCAATCATGGCAATTCCGCCGTTAATTTTAGCGTTATTCGTTGCTGCTTTGTTAGGACCTGCAATCCGAAATGTCATTATCGCACTTGTAATTGTTGAGACACCAAGATTTGCAAGAATCGTTCGTGGAGAAATGTTACGCATCCGTGAAATGAATTACGTCGAAGCGTCACGTTCGGTTGGCGCAAGTGCATTTAGAATTATTCACAAGCACGCATTACCTAACATGGTTGCTCCGATTATTATTCTTTCAAGCTTAGCGTTTGGTGCTTCGATTATTGCTGAAGCTTCGTTAAGTTTTTTAGGCATCGGAACTCCGCCACCGCACCCGTCTTGGGGGCTGATGTTAAGTGGAGCAAGTCGTTATATGGAAAATGCGCCTTGGCTTGTGCTGTTCCCTGGTCTTGCTCTCGGATTATGTGTGTTAGCGTTCAACTTACTAGGTGATTCTTTACGAGATTTTCTCGATCCGAAAATATCGTCATAAATGTCATAATTATATAGTCTAGGTCGCTTTTGCTCGTGTCTGGTTAACGCACATTTAAGCACCCAATAATGCGTTTGTATGATTAAGTAAAGGGAGGAAACACAGGATGATTCGTAAACATTGGAAGTTTATGTTCAGTTTATTAGTTGCGGTTCTTTTTCTTGTAGCGTGTAGTGAAAAAGCAACACACGAAAAAAAACAACCTGGCAACGAAGGCGCATCAGACGAACCGAAATACGGAGGAACGTATACGATTGTTACAGCAGCGGATCCAGATATGCTTGACCCTCATAAGTCCTCATCGATTTACACACACGGATATATGGGGCTCGTCTACAATAAGCTCGTAACGTATGAAATAGGTCAAAACGTTGATTACACAGATTATAATATCGTTGGTGATTTAGCGGAAGAGTGGGAAGTATCAGAGGATGGTAAAGTGTACACGTTTTATTTACGTGAAGCCTACTGGCATGATATGGAGCCTGTTAATGGTAGAAAAGTCGTTGCACAAGATGTTGTAGCGACGATGAATCGAATTATGACATTGCCCGGACATCAAGCTTCATTGCTGCAAGAAGTAGAGAAAGTTGAAGCGAAAGATGATAAAACGGTTGAATTTACATTGAAACAGCCGTTAACTCCATTTATAAACTTTATTGCCAATCATTTTATGTGGATTTTGCCACAAGAGGCAGTTGATGGTGAGATTGATTTGACAACAACTGCAATCGGTACAGGACCGTTCATGCTTGAAAAATGGGATGATAATGTTAGCGCAACATTTATAAAAAACCCGAATTTTTTTGAAGAAGGAAAACCGTACCTTGATAAGGTGGAATACTTAATCATTCCAGATGTCGGAGCGCAAATCGCGGCCTTCCGTACGGAAGAAGCGGATGCCATTTCGCTTATTTCACCAGAAGAAATCGAAAATATATTAAAAACAAACCCTGATACAGTCATTAATGAAGTGCTAATCCCTACACAAATTCAAGTGTCGATGAACATGGAACGCGAACCGTTTGACGATCTCCGTGTCCGGAAAGCGATTAGTATGGCGATAGATCGGAAAAATGCAGTTGAACGTATTTTCGGCGGAGGGGAAGTTAGTGCGCCCGTTAATCCACATTTGAGTGACTGGACGTTGCCAAAAGAAGAAAGAGAACAACTGCAACCGTTTGACCAAGAGAAAGCAAAGGAATTACTTGCTGAAGCAGGCTATCCTGATGGATTTGACACGACAATAATGGCAACAACAGCATATGGAGAGCAACCAGTAAGAATGGCTCAATGGGTCGTTGAAGATTTGCGTTCAATTGGTATAAATGCCGAGCTTGAGATTGCTGAATATGCGACGTTTTACACGGAGAGATATCCTAACAAAGATTATGATATCGTCGTTACGTATCAAACGTATTTTCAAGAAGCGGATGAATGGTTACGTACACAGCTTCTATCAGACTCATCACGTAATTGGTTTGGTGTGAATGATCCAGAGCTCGATAAAATGCTAAACGAGCAACGCGTGCTCCTTAATGAAGAAGAAAGGAAAATGAGAGTTCATGATATTCAGCGGTATGTGCTTGAAAATGTAGTCAATCCAATTCCGTTAGTTACTAACAGTGTTTACTCACCAAGACACCCGTATGTGAAAAACTACCATCCGCATGCGTCGTATGGAAATATTCATATGAAGGATATTTGGCTTGACAAAGAGTAATAAAGGAAATATAGAAAAAATTGCATTGACAACTAACTGGCCGGTTGGTCCAGTTAATGTGTACCTTATTTATGGAGAGAAATTAACGTTGGTGGATACGGGGTTAAAAAGTGAGAAAACTTGGAGAGAGTTAAACGGTAGTTTAAATAAATTAGGTTTTACCATTCAAGATATTGAACAAATTGTTATTACTCATCACCATAGCGATCACGCCGGGATGCTTGACTGGATTTTAAAAGAAAATTCTATTCCAGTATATGCCCATGAACATGCAGCGCCTTACTTAAAGCGAGAACGTCATTATTTACGTTGGAGTGATTTATTTTTTAAACAACTGTTCTATGAGTTTGGTGTTCCACGTGAGTTGATTGATCATGTTCCTCGTAAAGATAGAAATCGAAAACCAATAGAAGCGTTCGACTTAAAAATTGTGAGTGAAGGGGAACAAATACCGAATTTACACGGATGGACTGTGCTTGAAACGAAAGGACATTCACAAGATCATATCTCACTCGTACATGAAGAATCACAAACGTTCATATGTGGAGATCATATTATTAAAGGTATGCCTGCAGGGATATTTATCGATGCTCCAATAGTCGGAAGGGAACGTGCCAAACCATTATTACAGTACATGGAAAGCTTAAATCGTTGTTTCACATTAAATATAGCGAAAACCTTCTCTGGTCACGGTCCTGTCATTCATAACTTGACGGAAGTCATTCAAGAACAACTAAGACGAATTGAGCATCGTGCAAAACGTGTGAAGCGTGTCCTTGCAAATCATTGTATAACTGGATTTGACATCATCCAATTGTTGTATTCAAAGCGTTATAAACAGTCTTTAGGATTGTTTGTTTCTGAGACACTAAGCATGCTTGATTTGTTAATTGAAAGAAAGGAGGTTCTAGCTCATAAAAGAAATGGCATTCTATTTTACCGCTTGGTAAAATGATGTTTTGAAAATCGAAGCTGGTACCAAGTTGAGAAAACGTATTCGATTAATAGTTCGAATACGTTTCTTTGTTTAGAGTACTTCTCAGTTTCGTTTTCCGTTTTAGTAAATATTTGTACATGCCATTGAAACGTTTAAAGTAGGCACTAATTCATTAAAAGTGAGGACGTAGCTATCTAATCAAGCAGATGAGATAGGTTTGTTATCTCGAGGCACCGAAGTAACCGTGTTTGAAATAAAACACGGTTGGACAAAAATCGAGTACGAAGGACAAACTGGTTGGATCGCTTCACACTACTTATACGAATTGCCTGCAAAATCAGTCACGGTCATCACGAATGGAGTTCGATTGAGAAGTAATCTAGGTACTAATTCTGCCATTATTGGTCACGCTGAATTTGGGGAAACTTTCTAGTAGATTGAGTCAAAAGGAGACTGGAAACATATTCATTTAAATGATGGACGCTCAGCATGGATTGCAGGGTGGTTGGTATCAGGGGGGACAATCATCCTCAATGCCGGCCACGGTGGATATGATCCCGGTGCTATTGGGATAAGTAGTGTACTAGAAAAAGAGCTGAACTTACGTACTGCTCAAATGGTGAAGAATAAGTTACAAAACGGTAACGTCAAAAGATTTATGAAAACTCTCTGAAAACTGAAGGCTTGACATTGAGCCTCCACGAGCATGACTCTTTACGCAAAGACGCAGCAATCCTGTTGCGTAAGGCTTTATAGCCTATCATTCTCGTCACTCAATGTAAAGCCTCAGCGGGAAAATGATGTTAAGCTCCTCTCATAAAGGGGGGAGAACACTTTTTGCCCTTAGTTCATTAATACCAAGGGTTTTACAGTTATTCATTAAAAAACTTTTGACAATACGTACAAAACGCTGGGGGTAAAGTAATTATAACTAGAAGTGGTGATAAGCATATTCCTTTACATGAAAGAACGTATTTAAGTCAAGTATTTCCTTTGGCAATATTTATTTGTCTTCATCATAACGCACATATAAATTCGTCTGTAAACGAGATCAACACGTTTTATTATCATCCATCTGCTAAAACGTTATCAAATTCGATTCAAAATCAGTTAGAGAATCAGATCTCATTGCGTAGTAATGGTACACGATTTGGGAATTACTACGTTTTAAGAAATAATCATCAGAATGCAATTTTGATAGAATTCGGCTTTATTACAAATCCAAATGACTGAATGGTTATACAATCAGAAAGTTATCAAAATCAAGTAGTAGACGCGATTGTTCAAGGACTAATAAACTATTTACGTTAGTCAAACACTTATAAAATCAATACAATTGTTTTTTATTTATAGCGCGCCTAGAAAGTCTTTAATTGCTAGATATGTTAAAATGAAGTAAAAGTCAGTAAATGGTGAGAAAATAGCTAACTACACAAAAGCAAAAGCTCAACAATGGAAAACGTATATTTTTATGCGAAGGAAAGTCCAACTCATCGATTTCACGCTTGATATAATAAACTTTATACGTCCTAACATCTAGTGGGAAACGTGGCAAGATGTGAAAGGGAAGAAAGGCAGTGGAGGAGTGACGGATAAATGAATAACGAATCATAACGGAATACGGTGAAAGAGAAAGAAGTTCTTGAACGAATTGTATCTTGAACTAAAAAGAAAACCGTTATTCTCCTCGTCTAGTCCTCGGAATTTACATTCCAAAAGAGGACGACATTAGGCATCCTAACAGCAAAAGACCGTGTGGCACAAATAATAACTAAAATGGTGATTGAAGCAGACATTCACGACTGTTCGATTGGCTTTCTTACAAAACGTAATTCCCCTTAAGCGATCGCTATAATCTGCAAAGCAAGTAGAAATCAATCGTTCTTGGGTAATCGACGTTGATATCCAAGGCTATTGTGGAAACATTATCAAGACAAATAAATAAAACTTGTGGAGCAAATCGCCTTGCTTCATAGCAAGAAAAGAAACATTCGTCACAAACGTGGAAGTCTAAAGGATGTAAAAAAGAAGTTGACTATCTTTTAGTGAAGTTGGCAAGTAATTAGCAATTCGTAATGTTAAAGAAAGAAGAATGTCTGAAAGCCGTATGAGGGAAAACCTCACGGTTTAATTGTATGGAAGCAGGAAGGGGAATTGCCCTCCTGTCTGGCTTAGTAGGGTGGAAACCCCCGAATCCCGAGGACAAAAAAGCAATATCTAATTCCTGGTTTCTACTCTACTGATAGATATTAGATTATTTATAATATTGAAGTTAGAATTTGATTAGGGGAGGTATGAACTGTGTGGCAAGACTTCAAGGAGTTTGCATCTCAAGGGAATGTGTTAGATTTAGCTGTTGCAGTTATTATTGGGGCTACGTTTTCCAATATTGTTTCATCATTGGTAGATGATATTATGATGCCTCTAGTTGGTTTATTGCTCGGTGGAATAAGTTTCGAGGGATTAAAATTTTCCTTAGGGGACGCAACAATAAAATATGGAGTATTTATTCAAAACGTAGTTGACTTTGTAATTATCGCTTTTTCCATTTTTCTTTTTATACGGCTGTTAAATAAATTTAGAAAAGCACAAGATGAGGTCGAAATTAATGAACAAACAGAACTCTTAACAGAAATCCGTGATTTATTAAAAAAATAACTACTTAAATTAAACTGATATAAAGTATAAATAAGTCTTTTAAAGTAACTTGATTATACAGAGTGATGCTAGTATAGTTTCATGGACACATCTTAGTTAAGTCAATACAATCAATTTAAGGGGGATGTGTCCGATGAGTT
>NZ_JBEUEL010000005.1:0-125419 GCF_041725775.1 Pueribacillus sp. YX66
AATTTATTGAAAACAAATTAAAACTAAAAGTAAACGAACTGAAGAGTGCGGTAGACCGCCCGTGGAAACGCAAATTCCTGGGCTTTTCTTTCACATCCCATAGAGAGAATCCAAGGATACGAATCCACAAAGAAAGCATCAAACGTTTCAAACAGCGAGTCCGTGAGCTAACATCAAGGAAACAATCCATAAGCATGGGATATAGAATTGAACGACTGAATCGATATTTAGTAGGGTGGCTAGGATATTATCAACTAGCAGAAACACCGACAATTTTCCGAGATATGGATAGCTGGATAAGGCGCAGATTGCGAATGATAAGATGGAAAGAATGGAAGAAGATAAAAACGAAACAGACAAATCTCGTCAAATTAGGTGTAGACAGAGAAAAAGCGTGGGAATGAACAAATAGCCGCAAGGCTTACTGGCGAATTGCTAACAGTCCTATCCTGCACAGAGCTCTTGATAACAAAAACTGGCGAGGACTAGGTCTGAAAAGTCTTTTGAACAGATATCAAACAATGCGTTGGACTTAATGAAACCTCCGTATACGAGAACCGTACGTACGGTGGTGTGAGAGGGGAAGGTTAATCACCTTCCTCTACTCAATTTCCTTAACTATTATCTGATTATTCATAATCTTATTGACTATCAGAAATGAATACGCTACCATGAATTACATAAGCAATCAAATTCGTGAGAGGAGGAAGTAATATGAAAGAAAAATGGCATAAATTTTGGCCGAAAGGAATGCCGACAAGTATTGATTACCCTGTATTACCAGTAGGAGAGATCATAAGAGGAAGTGCCAATCGATTTGGTGAACATACTGCCATTATTTACAAAGACAAGCAGTATTCTTACAGAGAACTTTACGAAGATGCATTAAGGTTTGCAAATTCTCTTCGTAATAGCGGGTTCGGAAAAGGCGATGTCATCGCGATTCATATGCCGAATTGTCCGCAGTATGTTATCGCTTATTATGGAATCTTATTAAGCGGTGCAACTTTTTCTCCCACAAACCCACTTCTTCCACCTAAAGACCTCGCTTATCAATTAAACGATTGTGGTGCAAAAGCTGTTGTGACATGGGATTTAGCTGCACCCGTTATTCAAGCAGTCTATACGAACACGAATATTCAGCTTGCAATTGTTACCGGAGATAAAGAAGTTCTCGAAGACCAGTTTATAGATACATCCAAATTTAATAACAACTGGGTCAGTTTCCGCGAATTCGTAATGAAAGGTGAAGCGAAAGAGTTAGATGTTTCGATTGATCCGAAAAAAGATTTAGCTCATCTCGCTTATACTGGTGGCACAACAGGTCCATCCAAAGGGGTTATGTTGCCACATTACAATGTGGTAACGAATACGATTCAGTTTAATTGCTGGGGAAACGCTCATTTACCCAAAGTTACAAACGATGGACTTATCATTGAACCCGTTGATGAAAAATTGACTGGTGGAATTGAAGAATATCTTTCAAAAACTGGTGAAGACAAACTTGTCAACTTAACTCCATGGTTCCATGCGATGGGAACGGTTGGCTATTTAAATAATCCATTTCTCGGCGGAGCAACCCTAATTCTTCATCAACGATTTGACCCAGAGTTGTATTTACAAGATGCTGAAAAATATAAAGTGACAAACATCGGTGGAGCACCACCCATTTTCGTTGCATTAGTTCGCCATCCAGATTTTATGAAACGTGATTTATCTTCTGTGAAAAAGATAAATTCAGGAGCAGCACCATTACCCGTCGAACTTATTAATGCCCTTCAAAAAAGATTCCCAAATGCAATTATTAACGAAGCCTATGGTTTAACAGAAATAACGATGGGGGCTCTCGCAAATC
This sequence comes from Pueribacillus sp. YX66, assembly GCF_041725775.1. Taxonomy (NCBI): domain Bacteria; kingdom Bacillati; phylum Bacillota; class Bacilli; order Caryophanales; family Bacillaceae; genus Pueribacillus; species Pueribacillus sp. YX66. The sequence continues at coordinate 1,856 of NZ_JBEUEL010000005.1, forward strand.
CAAGCTTTAAATCAGGAACTCGTAAAGTAGGAACTGTTGGGATCCCAGTCTTTGATACAGAAGTAAAAATTAGTCCAATTGACGGGGGTGATGAAGCATTACCAGCAGGTGTTGAAGGTGAAATTTGCTTAAAGGGACCACAAGTGATGTTAGGCTATTATAACAAACCGGAAGAAACAAAAGCTGTTTTACAAGATGGCTGGCTTAGAACAGGGGATATTGGCGTAATGGATGAAGACGGATTCGTTTCAATTGTCGATCGAAAAAAAGATATGCTCATCTATAAAGGATATAACGTTTATCCTCGTGAACTTGAAGAGATATTATTTACCCATCCATCAGTAGCTAACGCAGCGGTCATCGGGAAGCCAGACCCTGAGGTAGGTGAAATACCGAAAGCTTACGTCACGCTAAAAGAAAATGAATCAGTTTTGGAAGAAGAACTGATGAAATTTGTTAATGAACAAGTTGTTCCTTATAAAAAGATCCGTGAATTAGAGTATATTGATGAAATACCTGTAAGTGCTGCAGGAAAAGTGTTAAAACGTGTTCTTCGCGATCGGGAAGTTACACAAAAACAACAACAATAGACATTTAGGAGGAGTATCGTGGCTATTAAATATACAGAACAGCATCAAATGTTTCGACAATCGTTAAGGAAATTTTATGAAAAAGAAGTCGTACCTTACTATAAAAAATGGGAAGAAGAAATGAACGTGCCACGTTCCGTTTGGAAAAAATTCGGTTCACAAGGGTTTCTTTGTCCATGGATTCCTGAAAAATACGGAGGTTCTGGATTAGGCTTTGAATATTCAGTTATCGCCATCGAAGAAATGGCTCGAGCAGATGTCGGTATCCCATTTGGGCTCCATTCAGACGTTGTCGTACCCTATATACACTTAATTGGTAATGAAGAGCAAAAACAAAAATGGTTGCCTGGCTGTGCATCTGGAGATATTTTAACTGCTGTTGCTATGACCGAACCTAGTACAGGCTCTGACTTAGCAGCTATTCAAACGACAGCTGTGAAAGACGGAAGCGATTACATCATTAATGGACAAAAAGTATTTATTACAAATGGTTTGAATGCTGATATCGTCATCGTTGCTTGTAAAACAGGTAATGATGAAAAGCGACATCGGAACTTAAGCTTAATCGTCGTTGATGCCGATACACCAGGTTTTGAAAAATCAGCTCCACTGAAAAAAATGGGACGTCACCTTGATGGCACAGTTGAATTATTTTTTGAAGACTGTCGCGTTCCACAAGAAAACTTATTAGGTGAGGAAGGAAAAGGGTTCTATTACCTAATGCAAAACTTACAGCAAGAGCGTATTGTTGCAGCATTAGGCTCTTTGCTTGCTGCAGAAAAAATGTATAACGAAGCCCTTACGTACGCAAAAGAAAGAAAAGCATTTGGTAGACGAATTAGCTCTTTTCAAGCAAATAGCTTTAAGCTCGTTGAAATGGCAACAGAAATAGAAATCGCACGTACGTTCATCGAAAGTTTAATTAACGATCATCTTGACGGAAAACAAATTTCAGTCTCAAAAGTGTCAATGGCAAAATGGTGGACATCTGAAATGGCAAACCGAGTCGCCTATCACTCTCTTCAACTGTTCGGCGGCTATGGTTATATGGAAGAATATCCAATTTCTAAACATTACCGCAATGTTAGAGTGGATACGATTTTCGCGGGTTCTACTGAAATTATGAAAACAATTATTGCTAAGGAGCTAGGATTATAAGGAAACATGACCGGTTTTAATGTACCGGTCATGTTTTTATTTGATGGAAAGAAATCTATAAGGTAATGTTAAAATGTAGAGGTATATTTTTCCGCATTTTTGCCATATCTTTTTACTATAAGGCTGCTTTCTAAAAGATTGTTATTTTTAACACAATATCGATAAACTGCACAGTAGTGCAATGTTTTTGAAGCGTAGGGCGATTGACGAATGTATATACAAGTAATCACACAAGAGAAGGTAAGTTTAAACTAGTGAAATCGACCGAGCGCAGGCAGAATGCAGACTCCAGCAGGAACAGCATGAGTCCGAAGATCCCGCAGCGAGGTACGAGTGAGGTCCGTGACAACCGTCACGTCCTGTGACGTCACCGACACTTGTACTGCCTGTACGGCGGACGCTGAGATCGTGCCTGCGGAAAGCGAAGCATTCTGCCAGCGGTATGGAACAGTTTCGTTCAACTGAAACAAATCTTACGAAAAAAGCCGACAATCAAGTCAGATTGACTGGAGTGAAAAGGTATGGGTATATTTCGTATATTTTTACATACAATTAAAATTTTTATCATTTTTATGATTTGCACATTATTTTTTTATTTCGGATTAATGTGGATTAACGAAGAATATGAAAACTATAATCGATATGATCAACCGAAAGGAAATGCAATTAAAGTAAACACGCCGAATGAATCGAATGACACCTCATCGACGTTAGTAGATAGAATTAAACTATTTCTAAAGTTTTCACAGTAAATGGTAATGTCAAAAGATTTATGAAAACTCTCCGAAAATTGAAGGCTTGACATTGAGCCTCCACGAGCATGACTCTTTACGCAAAGACGCAGCAATCCTTGTTGCGCAAGGCTTTATAGCCTATCATTCTTGTCACTCAATGTAAAGCCTCAGTATCTCCTCTCATAAAGGGGGGGAGAACACTTTTTACCCTTAAGTTCATTAATACCAAGGGTTTTACATTTTTTCATTAAAAACTTTTTACAGTACGCAGTAAATAAAAAGGGGAAAAATATGAAAGATGAGATTCAAGATTTTCTACATTACTTAATTGTAGAGAAAAAACTTGCAAAAAATACAATTTCTGCTTATAAACAAGATTTATCGGCCTATATCCGCTTTTTAAACTCAAAACATTCGCTTCAATCTTTACAAAGTGTACAACGTTCCCATATTGTTGATTATTTAAACGATCTCCAAACACAAAAAAGGGCGGTTACATCGATTGCAAGAACCGTTTCCGCGATTAGATCTTTTCATCAATTTTTATATCGCGACGAAAGGATTACACATGATGTAACGGTACATATTGATTCCCCGAAGCTCACCAGACAGTTACCAAGAGTGCTTTCGCAGTCAGAAGTTGAACGCTTATTAGCTCAACCTGATGAAAGCACACCGTATGGGCTTCGAAATAAGGCAATGTTAGAACTGTTATATGCAACAGGAATTCGGGTATCAGAGCTTACACAATTAAGCTTAAATGATCTTCATTTATCAATCGGGTTTTTAAAAACGATAGGTAAAGGAAATAAAGAAAGACTGATTCCGATCGGTTCGCTCGCAAAACAAGCGTTAATAAATTATCTTAATCGAGGGCGTCCCGAAATGGTAAAATGTACTGAAGAGCAAGCATTGTTTTTAAATCGACTAGGCGGAAGATTAACGAGACAAGGCTTTTGGAAAATCGTTAAACAGTTAGCAGTTGATGCAAAAATTAACAAAGAATTAACTCCGCATACATTAAGGCACTCTTTCGCCACCCATTTATTGGAAAATGGGGCTAATTTACGTTCCGTTCAAGAAATGTTAGGCCATACTGACATTTCAACAACACAAATTTACACACATGTAACGAATAAACGATTAAAGGATGTTTATAAACTTTATCACCCTCGTGCTTAAATTTTTCTTTTTGGTGGTGTCGATATGAGAGAAAGAGATTTTAAAAGAATCTTTTTGATCGTGCTTGATTCAGTTGGAATCGGAGAGGCACCTGATGCTCATCTTTTTGGCGATACAGGCTCTGATACGTTAGGTCACATTGGTCAATATGTGAATGGACTCTATATGCCAAACTTAGCTAAATTTGGCTTAAGTAACATAAAACCGATTAAAGGAGTTTCAAAGGTAGACCATCCACTCGCTTATTACGGGAAAATGGCAGAAGCTTCTCAGAGTAAAGATACGCTAACAGGACATTGGGAATTAATGGGGATTGTCTTAAAAGAAAAGTTTCGGACATTCCCGAATGGATTTGATGAATCGTTAATTAAAAAACTCGAATTGCGAACAGGTAGGAAAATCATTGGAAACAAAGTGGCATCAGGCACAGAGATAATTCAGGAACTTGGCGAAAAGCATATAAGAACAGGCAGTCTTATCGTCTACACTTCAGCTGACTCCGTTCTACAAATTGCAGCTCATGAAGATGTCGTACCACTCGAAGAGCTTTATCACATTTGTAAAATCGCTAGGGAATTGACGAAAGAACGCAATTATTTAATCGGTCGAGTCATTGCTCGTCCGTTTACCGGTACGAAAGGAAACTTTATACGTACAGCAAACAGGCATGATTATGCGTTAAAACCGTTCGAACGGACAGTGATGGATGATCTAAAAGATGCGAATTTCGATGTCATTGCAATCGGGAAAATTTATGACATTTTTGATGGAGAAGGAATTACGCATCATATGCGTACGACATCGAATGAAGACGGAGTGAATACATTATTATATAACTTGGACACGAACTTTACCGGTCTTTCGTTTGTAAATTTAGTTGACTTTGATTCTTTGTACGGGCATCGACGCGATCCAGTTGGTTATGCGGAAGCACTAGAATCATTTGATAAACGGCTTCCTGAGATCGTAAATAAGCTAAACGATAATGATTTACTCATCATTACCGCTGACCATGGAAATGATCCGACCTTTCACGGCACAGATCATACGCGAGAATATGTCCCATTATTCGTTTACCACAACAATATCATAGAAGGAAGGTCATTAGGGATTAGAAAAACATTTGCTGATGTCGGTGCAACAATTGCTCATAACTTTGACATCGCTCTCCCAATACATGGCGATAGCTTTCTTCATGAGATTTAATAAGGAGTAGTAGTAATGGACAATCATGCGGTCGAAGCTTGTAACTATATTGAATCGTTAGTAAACGTTTCACCATCGATTGGGCTTATTCTTGGTTCAGGGTTAGGGGAGCTCGTAAATGAACTTAAAAATCCAGTTTTTATTCGTTATGAGACAATTCCTCATTTTCCTCTGTCAACTGTATCAGGCCATGAAGGTCAACTAGCTATTGGAAAGTTGCTTGATACTCATGTCGTGATGCTTCAAGGACGATTTCATTTTTATGAAGGGTATTCTTTACAAGACGTAGTTTTTCCGATCAAGGTTTTGAAACGATTAGGAGTGAAACAACTTATATTGACTAATGCTGCCGGTGGAATAAACCGTTCGTTCTCTGCAGGTGATTTAATGCTCATTACCGATCACATTCAACTGTTCTATGATAAACAAAACGTTCCATCGAGTAAGTTACAACATTTTCAGCCACAGATGATTTATTCTAAAGCTCTTTTGAACAAAGCAGAAAACGTGGCTCGTCGCACACAAATACCACTAAAAAAAGGGATCTATGCAGCAATGTCAGGTCCTTCATATGAAACCCCTGCGGAAATTTATATGCTTCAAAAACTTGGTGCCGATGCAGTCGGTATGTCAACAGCTCCTGAAGCACGATTTGCTTTTGAAAGTAACATTGATGTACTCGGTATATCATGTATTTCAAATATGGCCGCAGGAATTTTAGACGAACCATTAAGCCATGAAGAAGTAATCGAAACGACAGAAAGAGTCAAAGCGAGCTTTAAAAAATTTATGAAAGAATTAGTAAAAGAAATTGCGAGGAAGGATGTTAATCATGGGTGAATTGCTTAAAAAAGTACAGGAAGCAACCCAGTATATCAAGAAACAGGCGTCGATTGTCCCGACAATCGGAATTGTACTCGGCTCGGGTTTAGGCGAGTTAGCTAACGAAATTGAACAACAAGTAGCGATCGATTATTCTAATATTCCGCATTTTCCGAAGTCAACCGTGGAAGGACATGCGGGCAAGCTTGTCATTGGTAAATTAAATCATCAAAACATTATCATCTTGCAAGGTCGCTTTCATTATTATGAAGGATATTCGATGGCAGAAGTTACATTTCCAATTCGTGTATTCTATCAATTAGGCGTTTCAAAACTTCTCGTTACAAATGCATGTGGTGGTTTAAACAGAGCCTTTCAGCCAGGTGATCTCATGCTAATCACCGATCATATCAATTTGACAGGAGATAATCCATTAATTGGACCAAATGAGGAAGTATTCGGTCCTCGCTTTCCAGATATGAGCCGTGCATACGATCCTGAACTGCAAAACGACGTTCTGCATCTCGCACAAAAATTGAACATCCCAATTCAAAAAGGAGTTTATGCCGGAATAAGTGGACCTTCCTATATGACAAAAGCAGAATTGAAAATGCTTCGTTACATTGGTGCCGATACAGTGGGGATGTCAACAGTCCCTGAAGTTATCGTCGCTAATCATATGCAAATGAAAGTCATAGGACTTTCCTGTATAACTGATATGGCGATTGCAGAAGAGCTTGAACCATTAACACATGAACAAGTGGTTTCAGTTGCAAATCAAGCAAAACCACTTTTTAAGAAGCTCGTGAAAGAAATCATCATAACATTGGGAGAGTAATCAGGGGGAAAGTGATTTGTTTAGAATGGTCGATTTAATCGAAAAAAAGCGGGATAATAAAGAACATTCATATGAAGAAATTCAATTTATTATCAATCAGTACATGCAAAATAAGATTCCAGATTACCAAATATCTGCATGGGCAATGGCTATTTATTTTAATAGTATGTCAGAGCTTGAATTAACATATTTAACAGAAGCTCTTGTCGCGTCAGGAGAACAGCTTGATCTATCTGATATTAATGGAATAAAAGTTGATAAGCATAGTACTGGTGGTGTCGGAGATACGACGACATTAATCGTAGCGCCTCTCGTTGCTTCTTTAGGTGTCCCCGTTGCAAAAATGTCGGGTAGAGGGCTTGGGTATACAGGTGGAACAGTGGATAAATTAAATTCTATTCCAGGATTTAACACAGACTTGTCAATGTCAAATTTTATACATCTAGTTAATCAACAAAAGCTCGCTATCATCGGTCAAACGAAAAATTTAACCCCTGCTGACAAAAAACTTTATAGTCTACGAGATGTAACAGCAACGGTTGACTCCATTCCGTTAATAGCTAGTTCAATTATGAGTAAAAAAATTGCAGCTGGAGCAGATTGCCTTATTCTCGATGTAAAATTAGGTTCAGGAGCATTTATGAAAACGCTAGATTCCGCTGAAAATCTAGCATCTACTATGGTTAAAATCGGAAAAAATCATAACAAAAAAACAATGGCGATCATTTCAAATATGGATGAACCACTCGGATACATGATAGGAAATGCGTTGGAAGTTAAAGAAGCCATTGAAACATTAAAAGGGAACGGCCCAAAAGATTTAGAGGAATTATCATTAGTTCTTGCAAGTTATATGGTTTATTTTGCAAATAAAGCAACATCAGTTAAACAAGCGCAAGTGATGCTACGTGAAACGATTTCATCTGGCAAAGCGATTGAAACGTTTAAAACATTCATTGCGTCACAAGGTGGTAATTCAACTGTAGTTGATAATGTTAGCCTATTGCCAAAAGCACGTTATCAAATTCCGGTTTACTCTAAAGAGGAAGGTTTTGTAAGTGCGATTTCTGCCCACCAAATTGGAACGATAGCGATGTTGCTCGGAGCAGGTCGTACGACAAAAACATCTGTCATCGATCCCGCGGTCGGAATCGAATTACGAAAAAAAGTTGGTGAGCATGTAAAGAAAAATGAACCACTCGCATTTCTCCACATTAATGACAATAAACCATCAAATATCATCTCGCAAGTTGAATCTTCATTTACAATATCCACAGAAAAACAAGAACCAAATCGATTAATCTACAAAACCATATTTTAGAAGCTAGCCGAATCCATAACGGCTAGCTTTTTAGTCTTTTTCCTCATTTCACACATATTTCTTTAAAATAATCAAAAACTAATTTTAAGAAACGAAGAGGGAGACTTAGAACAATTGAAACGTACGTCTAATTACAAAAATCTACTTAAGAAAATGAAAGGAATAAATCAGAAACAACAAAGTGCTGAAAACATAACTTCAAATTTAACTGAACCTTCATTTTCAACTGTTCTAACGGAAAATGAAAGAACAATCAAAAGCATACTAGGCTCAGGGCAAGATGTTATGATGAGTAAATTTAAGATAAAAATCAAGAACGGTGACATGATAGATGTCATGCTTGTAGCGATAGACGGAATCGTTGATGAGAACGCAAAACGGAATAACGTAATTAAGCCATTAATTTCACAAATCTTTGAAGAAAAACCAAATGATAAACTTGAACAGCTTCAAATGAGACTATCAACAAAAAAAACAATAGGAGTAAAAAATGTAATAAAAGCTATTGACCACGTATTAAAAGCAAATGTCCTTTTGTTAGTTAATGGATACAAGACAGGATTGTTAATTTCGATAGAAGGTTTTGAAAGACGTGCGATTGAAGAACCAGATACAGAGAGAGTTGTCCGTGGCGCCAAAGAAGGATTTGTCGAATCTACAGGAGTAAATTTATCTTTACTTCGACGTCGGATTTCTCACCCATCCTTACGATTTGAAACGATTGAGGTAGGAGAATATTCAAAAACGGGTGTGACCGTTTGCTACATAAAAGACATCGCGAAAGACGAATTAATTGAACGGATTAAAACTCGACTTAATCAAATTAAAATCGATGATATCCATGGCTCAGGAGACATAGAACAACTAATTGAAGATCATCCTTATACGATCTTTCCAACGGTCGGATATACGGAACGACCTGATAAGGCTGCAGCTTTAATGATGGAAGGAAGAATAGTCATATTGGTTGATGGCAATCCTATAAGCTTATTTGCTCCGTTTTTCTTCGCTGAAAATTTCAAAAGTACTGAAGATTACGGTGCCCGACCGTATTACAGTTCATTTATTCGATTTATTCGTTTTTTTTCTTTTATCGTTACAATTACACTGCCATCATTGTATATTTCAGCGCTTAATTTTAACAAAGCATTAATTCCTTCAGATATGATTGTACCCATTATTCAAGCACGTGAAACGGTACCCTTTCCACTGGCTATGGAAGTGATTTTGATGATTTTAATGTTCGAGATCGTTCGTGAAGCAGGTGTACGTTTACCACAACAATTCGGTACAGCTATAAGTATTGTTGGTCCTTTAATCCTTGGAGACGTTTCAGTATCAGCTGGACTCGTTGGAGCACCGACCGTTGTAATTGTCTCCCTCTCTTTTATTGCTGCTTTTGTTATTACTCCAATAGCAGAAACGGCAGCGTTGCTGCGAATAGGGTTATTTATCGCAAGCAGTTTATTTGGCACATACGGATTGTTTGTTTCGCTGCTTGGGTTAATTATCCATATGGTGTCATTAACTTCTCTCGGCATACCATATATGTCACCATTTGCACCGTTTTATTTTCGTGATTGGAAAGACTCTATTGTAAGATTTCCGACTCGGTTATTAAAATATCGACCGAAAAGCGTGCCACATAAACGTTCAAGAAGAATTATGTCATTACCGAAAACGGGTGATGAACAATGACTCGTAAATGCTTGCTTATCACTTCTGCACTTTTACTTTTAACGGGCTGTTGGAATAACCAAGAGATCGATAATGAAGCACTCGTTCATGGAGTAGGAATGAATAAATCAGGTGATGAGTTTATATTTAATGTTGAGATAATTAAACCAGGGACCCATTTTGGACAATCCCCCTCAGAAGAACAAGGGGCAGGGGAGCATATTATTCTTGACATTGAATCTGATTCATTGTTAAACGGTGCGCGTGAATTAATCCGTAAAGCGAAAAGGCGTCTCTACTTTGGACATACCCGTGTTTGGATTATTGGAGAGAAAATGGCAAAGGAAAATTCTCTTCGGACTTTGGATGTCATTCGCCGTGATCAAATGAACCGAATTAATAGTTATGTATTTATTACAAAAAACGATCCGCATGAAATTTTGAACACTCCAACTCTTTACGAGAATCTTTCCGCTATTGAAGTTGTTTCAGCTCTTGAACAAACAAAATTTATTTCTGAATATACTCCGATCAAGTTATATGAGCTTTTTCGTTTAGCCGAAGGACCATTAAAAAATGCATATGTTCCGATGATTAAAGTGACAGAAGATGCAGGACAAATGATTACAGAGTTAGACGGAACCGCTGTCATTAAAAATGAGAAAATGGTCGGTCGATTGACTCCAGATGAATCAATGGGATTAACGTGGCTTTTAAACCAAGTTGAAGGTGGAAGTATTACTGTTGGATTAGACAGAAATGAAAAAGTTGCGTTAGAAATTACAAAATCGAAAACGAAGATTGAGCCGCATTTAAATGGGGAAAACTTAAATGTTGGTGTTACTGTAAACATTGAAGGGACATTAGGGGACAACATAACTCCACACGATCCAACTGAACATTGGTTTAAAGAAATTGAAGAGAAAATATCGAATAAGGTAGAACATGATATACGGTCAACTTTAAATAAATTACAAGATGATCTCAAAACGGACATAACCGGTATAGGGATAAAAACGTATCGAAAATATCCGAAAGAATGGCAAAACATTCACTCTCAATGGAATGAAGTATTCTCAAATGCTTCGATTTCGCTAAATGTGAACGTTAATTTTGACCATCAAGGATTAATTCAGAAAAGCATCAAAAATAGGGAGAAAAAGCCGAATAACGTACCGTTTCCATTTATTAAATAAATGTACTATAGAGGAAGGAGAGATGACATGTTAACAAAATGGGAAACATTATTTATTATAATTATGACAATTCCAATTATGGGACATGTTATCATCCTTCCGTTAATGATTGATGTTACAGGCAGAGATTCGTGGATTTCAGTTCTTTTATCTCTTCCCGCTGCATTTGCATTTGCATATGCGATTTACAAATTGAGACTAAATTATCCGAAGCAATCAGCAAGTGAAATCGCTTTGAACATTTTAGGCAAATCAATTGGGAAAATTTTTGTTATGCTTTTTATCGTTTATTTTTTATTTTTAACAGTACTATCGCTTTCAGCGTTAGTTGATCTCATTTACATCGTTTTTTTGCCTGAAACACCACGTATCGCACTTATCATCTGGTTTATGCTCTTTTTTATTTATGCAGCTATAAAAGGTATTAAAAGAATTGCACTTACCGCAGGTGTTCTCACGTTTATTAGCCTGATTACTGGCCATACCGTTACACTAATGGATTCAGCAAAAAAAGATTGGGGAGAGCTCACGCCAATACTAGAGTTCGGTTGGAGCCCTGTGTTTTTGGGTACGCTAATTCTTATCAGTATATGGGTTGAATTATTCATCCTCTTATTTATTCCGCTCAAAAATATTAAAGAAAAACGAACATTTTTAATTTGGAGCATTGCTATTTTGTTAAATGCGCTTACGATGAATTCGACAACGACCGGAGTCATCACAATTTTTGGACTTGAACAAGCAGATAATTTTCTATATCCAGCAACAGAGATTGTAAGAATCATTCAATTAGGTTTTATTGACCGATTTGATACATATGCCATGATCTTAATGACATTCGGTACATATATACGATGCAGTCTTTTTTTTCGATTTACATATGATCTTGGTGTAGCACCATTTGTTTCAAAATGGGTGAAACGAATAGTGGGAGCCATTTTAATTTTAATCGTATTTTTTGGAACCCTTTACATTTCTAAAGAACACTATCGTCTCGAAGAAACGGTTAACGTTTACACTTATTTAATTCTTCTCTATCCAGTTCCATTTCTATTGCTATTCATTTCGTGGATAAAACAAAAAGCACATCGTAATCAAAACTAAAGGTGGAATAAAAGTGCTGACAATCTTACTAATCGCTTTTACACCGTTTATCGTTACATTGTTATTACTTATAGTTAGTTGGAAGTGGGTAACGAAGCAATTATTTGTTTCAATGATGAAAATTTTGTTTAGTGATGACTATGAGGAAAACTTGTTTGAAACTATCCCAAATATTATTCGGTTTGGCGTCGTAAAGTTCGTAGAAAACCAACTTCGTGCAGAACATGGTAAATTACTCTTTCGTTCAATTGGATCCTCAAAACAATGGCCAGGCTTGGACAATATTACTTTTATACCCGCACAAACAACGCCTTTCCCCATTGATAAGGATGAACAAGTTGACTTATCAACAAAAATTGGTCCGAAAGCGAAAAAACCAATGCATATTGAAATCCCAATTATGATCGGTGCGATGGCATATGGATTAGCTCTAAGTAAAAAAGCAAAACTATCAATGGCTCATTCGTCTGCCAAGCTAAAAACAGCTGTTAACTTAGGTGAGGGTGGACTTTTATTAGAAGAAAAAGAGGCGACGTATAAATATATTTTACAATTTTCAAAAACATCATGGGGAAAAGATGAATCTTTCATTCGCGATGCTGATATGATCGAAATTAAACTAGGTCAAGGCGGATTAGCGGGCTTAGGCGATCGAATTCCAGCCTCAGCGATTCCAAACGATGTAAAAAAAATAATTGGAATCCAAAATAATGAAGATGCTGTCATTCATGAACATTTTTTTGAAAATCAAACTCTTTTTGATTTGAAAGAGTTAACATCCTCTCTTCGTGAGGCTACGAATGGCGTTCCAATTGGTTATAAAATTGCTGCAGGTGGAAAAATCGAAGAAGATTTGGAGAGATTAATTGAAATAGGTTCTGATTTTATAGTCATTGACGGTGGGCAAGGTGGAACACATGGAGCTCCTCCGATCTTACAAGACGATTTTGGCATTCCAACCCTTCATGCCATTGTAAGAGCTGATGCATATTTACGAGAAAGAAAACTTAAAGAAGACATAAGTCTCATTGTATCAGGAGGTTTATACGTACCCGGAGATTTTTTAAAAGTGTTAGCACTTGGTGCCGATGCTATTTATATTGGTTCATCGATGGTATATGCAATCAATCATAATCAATTTTTAAAAGCTTTACCTTGGGAGCCACCATCGCAAACAATATGGAGTACAGGTTCAAAACAAAATGAATTTAACATTGAAGAAGGAAGTACATATGGATTTAACTATTTAAATTCATGTATTGAAGAGATGAAAGTAGGGTTACGTGCAATGGGGAAAACATCATTAAAACAACTAACAGCAAATGATTTAGTCTCGTATGATGAAACGACTGCAAAAATGGCGAAAATTGCGTATTCGTTCAAGAAGTGAATATCTATAAGTAAAGCCGACTTTTATAAAGTCGGCTATTTTTGACAGAAAATGAATAGTCTGAAAAATATTGGAAATAATGAGCGTATAAAGTAAGACTCATCAACAGAACAGCATCGAATGACATACGATGAGCATTTCTATTAACGTAGCTAATCGGTAGCAACACTTATATCTGTCTTCCGCCAACTAATTGCAATTCATCTATATCTTGAAATGGGGATTCAAGACGGTGAGCACGTGAAAAATTGTTAAATATGGAGGGGTTTTTTTGAAAAAACTACTTATTGCTTTAAGCGCAATCACGCTTACATTATTTTGGTTTTCATCATTAGCATTTGCAAAAAGCGTAGATTTAAAAATTGAATCACCTTCAGCCATTTTAATGGAGAGAGACACAGGAAAAATTTTATATAACAAAGAGAGTGATAAACAACTTCCACCCGCTAGCATGACAAAAATAATGACGATGATTTTAATCATGGAGCAAATTGATAAAGGGACATTAACATTAAATGAAAAAGTTCGTGCGAGCGAAAGAGCATCGTCAATGGGTGGTTCGCAAATTTTTCTTGAAGAAGGAGAGGAAATGACTGTTGAGGAGTTATTGAAAGCTGTTGCAATTGCCTCTGCAAATGATGCATCGGTTGCGCTAGCTGAGCATATTGCAGGAACAGAAGAAGAATTTGTAAAACGAATGAATGATAAAGTGAATGATCTCGGCTTAAAAAATACACATTTTACTAATTCGACAGGTCTTCCTGCGAAAAATCACTATTCTTCAGCTTATGATATGGCGATGATGGCAAAAGAACTTTTAAAGTACGAAGAAATTACGAACTATACAAGCATTTATGAAGATTATTTACGAGAAAATACTGACAAAAAATTTTGGCTCGTTAATACGAATCGGTTAGTGAAATTTTATGATGGGGTTGATGGATTAAAAACAGGCTTTACGAATGAAGCAAAATATTGTTTAACCGCTACAGCGAAAAAAAACAATCTCCGTATGATCTCAGTCGTTATGGGAGCGCAAAATACGAAAGAACGCAACCGTGATATTACAAAAATGTTTGATTATGCTTTTAGCCAATTCGAAATCGACAATCTATATGCACGCGGTGAAATGATAGAAGAACTGAAAATTAGTAAAGGATCAAAAAGAAAAGTGAAAGTAATTACAGATGATGTCGTTTCCATACTTCATGAAAAAGGTGAAGACATTGATAATATAACTGAATCTGTCAAGCTAAAAAAAGATTTAAAAGCACCGATTAAAAAAGGCGAACCGATCGGTACGCTAATTTTAAAGAAAAATGGGGACGTGCTATCAGAAACTACATTAGTATCAGCAGATGATATCGTCAAAGCATCATGGTGGATGTTATTTAAACGTACACTTCAACAATTAACGTTTCGGTAAACAGGACTTATTAAATTTTCAAACGCCTGTTTAAACGATAAGAAAATATGTTCTCATTGACATGTGATAAACTTGTGCCGAATTCAATCGTTTTTCCACTAGTTTTGTTATGTAGAAGGAATTTTCTATTAAAAGTAGAAAGACTCACTAGACGATTGCACAAGGAGGAATCGAAAAGTGAGTCTAAACATCAAATTGGAAAGAAAACAAACTGTATTGCTCGTTCGATTGGAAGGTGAACTCGATCACCACACATCTGAAGAATTACGTAACAAAGTTGAATATGAATTAGAAGAAAATGGTGTTCAACATATTATTTTAAATTTAGAAGCTCTTTCTTTTATGGATAGTTCAGGAATTGGAGTCATTTTAGGCAGATATAAACAAGTGAAAGAAAGACAAGGTGAAATCATCGTTTGCTCCATATCCCCGCAAGTAAAACGTTTGTTTGATATGAGTGGCTTATTTAAAGTGATTCGATTAGAGGAAAATGAAACAAATGCATTACAAACGTTGGGGGTGGCGTAAACAATGAATAAAATGAAGCTTCAGTTTTCTGCTTTAAGTCAAAATGAATCTTTTGCAAGAGTGACAGTCGCTGCATTCATTACTCAATTAGATCCTACGATGGACGAAATGACAGAAATTAAAACGGTCGTTTCTGAAGCGGTAACAAATGCGATAATCCACGGTTACGAGAACGATGAAAATGGTGAAGTTTACATTGAAGTAACGCTCGAAAAAGATGATACGGTACATATTACTATAAAAGATGAAGGCGTAGGAATTAAAAATCTTTCCGAAGCACGGCAACCACTATACACTTCTAAACCCGAATTAGAACGTTCCGGTATGGGATTTACAATTATGGAAAACTTTATGGATGTTGTCGACATTGAAACGGATGTCAATAAAGGTACGACGATCCGCCTTACGAAATATTTATCAAAAAACAAAGCGCTATTTAATTAAGGAGTACGACTTATGGATGTCGAAGTGAAAAAGGATTTTCAAGAATCGTACTTAACAGACAGTGAAATTAAAGACTTAATTAAGAGAAGTCAAGACGGTGACACATCTGCACGAGACATTATCGTCCAAAAAAATATGCGTCTCGTTTGGTCAGTTGTTCAACGGTTTTTAAATCGTGGCTATGAACCTGATGATCTTTTTCAAATCGGATCAATTGGGTTATTAAAATCTGTAGATAAATTTGATCTTTCATACGATGTAAAATTTTCTACATATGCTGTTCCGATGATTATCGGTGAAATTCAACGTTTCATTCGTGATGATGGAACAGTGAAAGTGAGTCGCTCTTTAAAAGAAACTGGAAACAAAATTCGACGTGCAAGAGATGAACTGTCGAAACAAAAAGGTCGTGTACCAACAGTTCATGAAATTGCTAATTACTTAGAAATTTCGCCTGAGGAAGTTACGTTAGCGCAAGAAGCATCACGTTCTCCAGCATCGATTCATGAAACCGTATATGAAAATGACGGTGACCCGATCACGTTACTTGATCAAATCGTCGATCATACGACAGATGCAAAATGGTTTGACAAAATTGCATTGCGCGAAGCGATTGAACATCTAGAAGAGCGAGAACAGCTTATTGTCTACTTACGTTATTATAAAGACCAAACACAATCTGAAGTAGCAGAAAGACTTGGTATTTCCCAAGTCCAAGTTTCAAGACTTGAAAAGAAAATTTTAGTTGAAATTCGCAATCAGATGGGAGACTGACTCTCATCTGATTTTTAACGTTGAGCGAGCTTCCATAGCAATGATTTATTCAGCTTCAGATAATATTTTCCAATAATTCCCATCCCCTTTTTAAGCATATCCGTGTTTCATTTTCCCCATAATAAAGATGGTGGGAAAGGATTGATATTAATGGATACGCCTACGATTTATGTGAAAATGAAACATCAGCTTGAAGTTAATTTATCCGATAAAATATCAATTCAAGATACAACTTTCTTAGCTGGGAATAAAGAAATATGTGAAAAATTAGGTCCATTAATTGTACATGAAGTGAAGGAAAAAGATCATAACGTTATCATAATTGATCTATTACATGTCATCGATACGATATACGAATATGATCCAATTATTGAAATTGAATCGGTTGGCCTAACGCAAACTGTCGTCCGGGTGAGAGAGCAAAAAAAGAACCGTTCTTTCATCCTTTTTATATTTGTCTGGCTTTTGTTGTTTTTTGGAAGTGGATTAGCGATCATGTATTTTCATGAAGATGTAAGCATGCGTGAAGTACATCAACATATTTATTTCATGGTGACAGGAAATAAAATCGAATTTCCTTTACTTTTACAAATCCCATACTCCATCGGTTTAGGGGTAGGTATGATTTTATTTTTTAATCATTTATTTAAGAAAAAGCTTAATGAGGAGCCAAGTCCGCTCGATATTGAAATGTTTAACTATGAACAAGATCTCGATCAATATTTAATTGTTCATGAAAATAAAAGCGAGAGAAATGAATAATGGGTTTTACCGTATTATTCGTTATATTTATAGGTCTGGCAAGCGGATTGGCAGTCGGTAGCGGACTCGTTGCTTTTTTAACAATTTTAGGAGTCATTCCTAGGCTCATTCATTTAACAAAAACACGCAATTTCTTGCGCTTTTATGAATGGTCAGTTATTGTTGGAGCGACTTTATTTGGCTGGATAAGTTTAACAGATTTCTCATTTCAATTTACACATCTATTCCTTGTTATCATCGGATCATTGACTGGAATCTTCATAGGCATGTTAGCGGCAGCTTTATTTGAAGTATTAAATGTTATACCGATTTTATCGAAGCGGATTGGTTTTCGCAATAAAATCATTCTGCTGCTTATGGCCATAGCTTTTGGAAAAGTGCTAGGATCGTTATTTCAATGGATTGTATATGATCCATTTCGATTTGGATAAGGGGTGTATTCGTTTCATGAGAGAGATTAGTCGTAACATACAAGAAAACAAACGATATGTTGATGAAAGAATTGGAGTAGGTACTAGCTTTGATGTCGGCTCAAGAACCTTTTCCTATTTTGGTCAAGAAGTATTGCTTTACTTCGTGAATGGTTTATGTGACACAGAAGTCATTGTACAACTATTTGCTACGGTTGATCAGACATTTGAAGAGGACATGGCGATTGAAAAATATATTCGCAACAAACTGCCCCACCAACAAATCGAAACGTCAAATAAACTTGATGAAGCGATCGATGAACTGCTAAGTGGACTCGTCATCATTTTTGTTGAGAATGAAACAGATTGCTTTATTATTGATGTTCGAAAATATCCAGGCAGACAACCCGAAGAGCCAGATACTGAAAAAGTCATCCGCGGTGCACGTGATGGGTTTACTGAAAATATTATTGAAAATACTGCGTTAATCCGAAGAAGACTTCGCGATGAAAAATTGCGAAATGAGATTATTCAAGTCGGAGAGCGCTCAAAAACAGATGTCTGTATTAGTTATTTAGATGATGTTGCCGATCCGGGTCTTATTAAATTAATTAAAAAAGAATTGAGTAACATTGTAACTGATGGAATCCCTATGGCTGATCGAGCCGTAGAAGAATATATTATGAAACAAGGTTGGAATCCGTTTCCACTCGTTCGTTACACTGAGCGACCGGATGTTGCAGCTGTCCATTTACTTGAAGGTCATGTTCTCATTATCGTAGATACATCCCCAAGTATCATTATTTTACCTACAACCTATTTTCATCATTTACAGCACGCTGAAGAATATCGAGAAACTCCAACAGTTGGAGCTTATTTACGCTGGGTTCGCGTGGGAGGAATTTTAGCCTCTATTTTGTTATTGCCTTTATGGTACTTATACATTATTGAGCCTGATTTAGTTCCGAAAACGATAGACTTTATTGGTCCTAATGAAGATTCAAATATTCCGATCATTTTGCAACTGCTGATTGCTGAACTTGGAATTGACCTTTTAAGAATGGCTTCGATTCATACACCGACACCATTAGCGACGGCAATGGGCTTAATCGCTGCTGTTTTAATCGGTGAAATTGCAATCGAAGTCGGTTTGTTTGTACATGAAGTCATTTTATACGTAGCCGTTGTCGCCATTGGGAACTATGCGACTCCAAGCTACGAATTAAGCGTTGCTAATAAATTAGTGCGTGTACTATTGTTATTGCTCGTTTTAGCATTTAAATTACCTGGTTTAATGATTGGAATTACAATTGTCATTTTATATTTAGTTCATGTGAAAAATTTAAATACTCCTTATTTATGGCCGTTTATTCCATTTCATCCGAAAGCGTTTCTTCATGTGTTAGTCCGCACAGCCCAACCGTTTTCATCGTTTCGCCCAAGTATTGTCAATCCACAAAATCAGAAAAAGAAATAAAACGCCGAATGCAATATAACTATTCGGCGTCACATAAAATAAAAAATATTTAGATTTTTTTAACAATTATATTGACTTTGTTAGGTAAAAAATGTAATCTAATTATAGAATAAACATCATAAGACCGTTCACTTCCCCAATTTAATAGTTAGTTTAAAGTGAAAAAAAGAAAATTTACATTGGAGGAATGAAAATGCGGCATTATGTTTCAACGAGTGAACAAGGAATTAATCGTAACTCTATGCCGTTTCGATTATTCGAAAAGGCAAAAAGACTAGGAACGTGGGATCCGAGAGATATTGACTTCAGCCAAGACAAAGAAGATTGGGAATCGTTAACTGAACTTCAACGTGATCAAACACTTCAACTCATTGCTTTTTTTTATAGTGCTGAAGAAGCGGTGACCCATGACATTTTACCGCTTATTTACGCCATTTCAAAAACGGGTCACCTTGAAGAAGAAATGTTTTTAACAACCTTTGTCTTTGAGGAAGCGAAACACGTCGACTTTTTTAACTTACTATTAAGTCATATCGGTGTTAAAAAAGATCTAAATTCTTATCACACTCCCATATATCGAAAGTTATTCGATGAAATTTTGCCTGAAACGATGGAGCGTTTAATCGACGATCAATCTCCAAAGGCTATTGCAGATGCATGTATCGTTTATAATATGTTTGCAGAAGGGGTATTGGCAGAAACAGGATATTGGGCATTTTATGAGAGTTTGAAGAAGATTAATAAAATGCCAGGATTGCTCGAAGGCATTTCTAACATTAAGCGTGATGAATCAAGACATATTGGGTTTGGAACATATTTATTACAACGTATAATTTCTGAAGATTCGGATATGCTTGATTATATTTTAAATAAACTTCAAAGCCTAATGCCAATCGCGATTGAAATGAACAATACGTTGCGACCTGATGATGTGAGCGCATTTGGAATTAAAAAAGAAGATGGTGCTGCATATATGATGCGTCAACTCAATGCAAGACTTGAAGTTTTAAAAAGAGCGAAAGGAAAAACAATCGAAGAAATTTACAATACAGAAGTCTTATTTGAGTAAACTAAAACTAACGTAAAAGATTACAGACCGAATTTGAATTCGGTCTTTTTTTATGTTAAATTTAACTGATGAATGTTTTGTAATGCACGATGTAGATTATTAGGAGAGTAGACAATGAAATTACATGGTACGAGTCATATAGATAGCAAGGGGCACTTAAATATTGGTGGGGTCAATACTGTTGATTTAGTTAAGCGGTTTGGAACACCGTTATTTGTATATGATGTAGCACTCATTCGTCAAAAAACGAATGAATTAAAAAAAGCCTTTAATGATCTAGATGTAAAGTATGAAATTGCATATGCAAGTAAAGCTTTTTCTTGCATAGCAATTGTACAACTGATGCATGAAGAAGGATTAAGTTTGGATGTTGTTTCCGGAGGAGAACTTTACACTGCACTTGCTGCCGGTTTCCCGGCGGAACGCATTCATTTTAACGGAAATAACAAAAGTTTAGCTGAAATTGAAATGGCTGTCGAAGCAAAAATTGGCTGTTTTGTTGTCGATAACTTTTATGAATTAAGCCTTATTGAACGAGTTGCGAAAAAATATAACACAATTGTGTCTGTATTAATTCGGACAACTCCTGGAATAGAAGCGGAAACGCATGATTATATTTTAACAGGTCAAGAAGACTCAAAGTTTGGATTTGATCTGAAAAGCGGGCAAGCTGAACGAGCAATTAAACAAATACAACATCATCCACACTTTAATTTATTAGGTTTGCATAGCCATATCGGATCGCAAATTTTTGAAACGACAGGATTTGTTTTAGCTGCAAAAACATTATATTCCTATATTGAAAAGTGGCATAAGAAGTTTGGTTTTGTACCTAAAGTTTTAAATTTAGGCGGTGGGTTTGGTATTCGGTATACGAAAGAAGATAAACCGATCCCATTAAAAAATTACGTTCATGACATCGTGCATACTGTTCGGGAAGAGTCTAAACGTTTGCAAACAGATATGCCTGAAATTTGGATTGAACCAGGCCGTTCACTAGTCGGAGATGCTGGAACAACTTTGTATACTGTAGGCTCAGAAAAAGAAATTCCATCGATTCGACATTACATTGCCGTTGACGGTGGAATGACGGACAATTTGCGTCCTGCGCTCTATGAGGCAAAATACGAAGCGATACTTGCTAATCGAGCGAGTGAGACTCAAAATGGTATATATTCCATCGCTGGAAAATGCTGTGAATCTGGTGATATGCTCATATGGGATATCCCTTTGCCTAAACCAAGCGAGGAAGATATATTAGCTGTTTTTAGTACAGGGGCATACGGATATGCAATGAGTAACAATTATAATCGCATTCCCCGACCAGCTGTCGTTTTCGTAGAAAATGGAGAAGCACAGCTTGTCATTAAAAGAGAGTCCTATGAAGATCTTCTTTCTCAAGATTTACCGTTTAAAAGTGTGTTAACAAATTCTTAATATAATATGGGTGGAGGAAACGATAATGAAAAAAGGTAAAATTACATTTGAAAACGGAGAGGAAATAATCATTGAACTTTTTCCTAATGAAGCACCAAATACAGTAGCAAACTTTGAAAAACTGGCGAATTCAGGCTTTTATAATGGAGTAACATTTCATCGTGTAATTCCAGGATTCGTAGCTCAAGGAGGAGATCCGACAGGGACTGGCGCGGGTGGTCCAGGCTACACGATCAAATGTGAGACAGAAGGAAATCCTCATAAGCACGTAGCAGGCTCATTGTCAATGGCTCATGCTGGAAAAGATACAGGCGGAAGTCAATTTTTTATCGTTCATGAACCACAGCCTCATTTAGACGGGGTTCATACGGTGTTTGGGCAAGTCATTGACGGAATGGATATAGTCCTTCGGATTCAGCAAGGAGATGTCATGAAAGAAGTTACTGTATGGGACGAAGATTAAATTAATGAAGCAAACATTTAACCGAAAGCCTTTCAAAATAGGTTTTCGGTTATTTTTTGTTATATTCTCCATTGTAATGGTTACTCTACTGTTATAAGCACCACGGACAAATGGAGGAAATGATGTCTACATATATACTGCCTGTCATCATAGGGATTTTTTTTGGAACAATTTCAAGATTTATTTTGCTACGCACTGACTTTCGCCAATATCCAACTTACCCACAAGGTCGAATTATTCATCTTTCTTTTGGCTTTATAGCCGCTTTTATCGGGGCCGTTTTTGTCCCTTCTATTTTGGAACCAGATTGGACGGCAGTAACTTTTTTAGGTTTAGCGGCGACCCAATTCCGTGAAGTTCGTAATATGGAACGTGAAACTTTACAAAAAGTCGATGATTTTGAACTAGTTAGAAGAGGATCGCCTTTTATTGAAGGGATGGCTCAAGCATTTGAAAGCAGAAATTATCTTGTGATGTTTACATCGCTCGTTAGCACTTTATTAGCTGTTTATCATACATTACTAGGTATCGCTGCTGGATTTATTATGCTCATCATCGTTAAAAGAAATATGTCTGGAAAAGTATTAAAAGCAATCGCAAGTATACAAGAAGGTGAAATTCGTTTCGACGGTCCAAATTTATATGTAAGCGATATTCACATAAAAAACGTTGGGTTAGAAGAAAGTAAGCAGCTTATATTAGAACGAGCTGTCGGTGTGATCGTAATCCCCAAAAATGAAAATAGCGCAGTTACAATATCTAATCTTGGACAGCGGCAAGCGATGCTCCATCAAGTAGCGAACGTGTTAGGCGCGTATTTAGATGAGGGTGAACCCGACATCATCCCGTTGTCAAAAAGAAAAATGGAAGATGGAAGACTCGGTTTATTTCTTATGCCGGAGGAACGTGATTTTAAACAGATTAAAACGGTGTTAGAACAAGTTCCTGTCTTGGACAGTGCAATTCGTTTGCCGAATGAAGCAAATAAAGGAAAATAAGGAGATCATCTTTAATGAGTCAAAACAATGCGAAGATTATTGCCATAGTGACGACGAAAGCCGAAAACGTTAAAGGCGGAGGTATGCCTATTTTTATAAGACAAACTAAAGAAGAACTGCAAGATACAAGCAAAAATTTGGAAAAAATCCTCGATGCGGCAGCTCATGAGCTTGATGAATCAACAATGTTGATTGTCGCGCGCTAATTGTTGCATTTTTTAAAACTTATTGGTGTTTGGCTTATTCTTAATTATAAAAATATAGTAAAGGAGCTTAGGTGACTAAGCTCCTTTACCTGTGAATTACAAATTTTTTTATTCGATGGCTTTTCTGCGTCTTAAGAATAAGACTCCGCCAGCTGTTGCAAGTAATGAACCGATAAGAATCAGAGTAGGCAGGCTTGTCGCTGTTTTTGGCAGTTTTCCGCCTTGTGCAGATTTGCCTTTGCCGTCTTTGTCACTGCCAGTTGATGTTTTTATCGTACCTTTTCCGCCGCCATCATCACCAGAACCGCTACTTCCGACAGATCCAGCATCACCTTTCGGTCCTTTTGGACCTTGTGGTCCAGCAGGTCCTTGCAAGTTCGCGATTTTTTTCCAGCCATCAGCGGTTTTTTCATACACATCACCCGTTTTCGTGTCGAGATATAAGTCTCCGATGTCACCTGCATCCGCTTTTGGTGCGCCTGAACCAGTAAGAATCGCAGAACCTTGTTTACCGTCATCCCCTTTTAAGTTGCCAGTTTTTGTCCATGTGTTCGGATCACGCTTGTACACATCGCCAGTTGTCAGATCGAGGTATGAATCACCGTTGAATCCAAGTTCATCACTTGGCGGTCCTTCTCCTGTATACCAATTGCCAAATGGCTCAACAACGTTTACGGTACGTTCAACAGTTGAAACATTTCCAACACTGTCGCTGTCGCTTACGGTATACGTTACGGTATATGTTCCGATAGTATTTGTATCGACGTCACCTGAAATTTTGATATTATCAGACACATCCCCGTCAAAGTTATCGTTAGCTGTTGCGCCGGGTTCGTTGTAAGGATCGCCCTGCTTAACGGTTATTGGGTTGTCACCGTTTAAGGTGATGACAGGGGCTTCACTATCGATTGGGATGCTTGTAATTATATTAGCCTCATCCTCTTTAGGTGTACAAACTAAACCTAAAGGGACAGGATTATCAGTATTTGCAAACATAACAACATTCATTCTAATTTCGCTTAACTTTAATATAACTTCACCTTCTTCACCTGAAGAAAATGAACCAATAGTTGTGCCAACTTCATCTGGTATAGAGATCGTGAGAAATTCCTCGGACGTAGGAACATCTATTTGATGATCAGAAAACACTCTTTGATTACCTTCATTATTTTCGGATTCTATAGTTAAATTAATTGAGTCAATTGCTGTACCTGGTGCAAATCTAAAATTCTCTAAAGGTAATGTCAATGTAGCAAGAGCATTCTCTAACTGAAATTCTTTACTTGGTCCGATTATATTGGGAACAGTGGCCTTAAAAGTCATTGGGTTATCCCAAGGTAATATTTGAGACCCACCACCAGGTACCTGCATTCCACATTCACCTTGAATTGAAATTTCAGCATTGTTTGAAGTATTAGATGCGTTAACGAAACTTACACCTAAAACAAAAAGTGTGACAAATGGAACAATAAACATTATAAATACTGTATTCTTTAATAATTTCATTATAACTTCCTTCTCCCCCTAGTTATTGGATTAACTGATGAAAATACTACACACGTACCACGTGAGGTACGTGTGTAGTATTGATAAGTTAGAAATATTGATCAGGAAGACTAATTAATCTTTTTAATCTTCAACTATCGGAACTGTTGTTAAAACTGTATCTTCTCCTACTAACGGGCTACATGATGCATTAATAGGAATTATTCCACCTAAAAAGCTCTCTGGGTGAACTGTTGTATCAATGTCTCCGGCAGTGATAGTTAAATTTCCACTTTGTCCAGCTGTGAATGGTCCAGCATCAATTCCTACATTGCCTGGAACAGTAAACGTCATTGAACCAGAACTTGGAACAGTCGTTTTAGGAATTTGAATTGGAGTTGATGCGACATTGATAGTAGAAGCTTCGTTTTGAGAACTGATATTAAATTTCGTTACTTCCCCAGTAATAGAGTCAGCATAATAAGGAAACCCTCGTAAAACATTTACAGCAGGATTTTCTGGTAATGTTACAGTGGCAGTTGAATTTAGAAACATTACTTGTCCACCAGGCTCTACTGAGTCAGGTACAGTTGCTTTAATCGTTACTGGCATTTGAAAATCTACTACAGAGTCACACCAATATTGAATAGTCTTTTCTTCCTCATGGTATCCGTCCTCTGCTGCACTTGCACCAGTGACGCTCCCCATTAAAAACATTGGGATAGCTAGCGTCATAAATCCAACTTTACGTAATAATGCCTTCATCAAAATCACTCCTTATTTTTTAATAATTTCCAGAGACTTGAGAAACGCGACGACGATTTCACCTCCTAGTCCTCCTAGTAGCCAATTCTCTAGATCAGAACATTCAGATTCTTTTAGGTTGCTCTGTATTCTAGTGATGGATAAAGCTTTTGGATTTGATTTCAATCTTGGAGGATAGATGTAGTCTTTTATTGGATGTTCTGAATCTTAAAAATAGTGTAATAGGTTTTCTATATATTTCCAACCCTACAAATGTATGTTTTTAACAAAGAATGTAAAATTTGTACGTGTTTATACCCCCTTCATTTGTCGGTTTTTAAGAAAATTCATTCCAAATACTAAGAAACTACTATCAGTGATTGAAAGTATTTCTGATTGAGGTGATATTGGCAAGTCACTATTACTTAGAGATAATGATGGATACGAAATAAATATAAAAGTTCAAAAAGCATCTTGTGTTCTTTTTGCGTACTAAATGCGTACGAAAATTACAAAAATCATGATAAATTAATAGTAGAAGACAAACATATGAATATCTGGAAAACCCGCCTATTCATGTTGTAAGGATCGGGCATTTATATAAAATATTTATGAGCGCATTTTTCAATTGGCTGAATGGAGAACAAGTAGCTTAACTCCTTGCTTTATTTTTTTGTTAAGTATAAAATACGATCAATAAGAAAATAATTTTAGAGGAAACTAAAGTAAATAGCATATTTTATAATCGTTCCTTCGGGGTCGGGTGAAATTCCCTACCGGCGGTAATGAGACGCATGTCTCTCAGCCCGTGACCCGCGCCTGCGCGGTGGATCTGGTGAAATTCCGGAGCCGACAGTGAAAGTCTGGATGGGAGAAGGAATACTACATATAGGCGAATTGTGCCCTTTTTTAAAGGGTTATTTCCTAATGTAAAAACCCCGAACGAATGGTCGAGGGTTTTTTTGTTGTTCAAAAGGGGGTACAGATTTGAAGGAAATTGACTATATGCAACTTGCGATTCAGTTAGCAAAAACAACTAAAGGACAGACATCACCGAATCCTGCTGTTGGAGCGGTCGTTGTAAAAAACGGAGAAGTAGCAGGGTTAGGCTCTCACCTCAAAGCAGGTGAGCCTCATGCTGAAGTATATGCTTTGAACATGGCTGGCTCAAAAGCGGAAGGAGCAACTTTGTACGTCACGCTAGAGCCGTGTAGTCATTATGGAAAAACCCCCCCATGTGCTGAATTAATCATAAATTCCGGAGTGAAACGTGTCATTATCGCGATGAAAGATCCGAATCCGAATGTTGCTGGAAAAGGAGTTGAAATGCTCGAAAAAGCAGGCATCGATGTCAACGTTGGAATATGTCAAGAAGAAGCGAAAAAGATAAATGATGATTTTCAACATTATGTTGTTTCAAAAACTCCTTTCGTCACATTAAAAACGGCGATGACGATCGACGGCAAAATTGCAACATCGACTGGAGAAAGCAAATGGATTACAGGGGAAAAGGCCCGCGCAGACGTACATCGCTATCGTCACGAACATGATGCGATTTTAGTTGGTATTGGTACTGTTCTTAAAGATAACCCTAAGCTGACAACGAGACTTCCAGAGGGTGGGAAAAATCCGATTCGAATTATATTAGATCGGCAATTAAAAACACCGTTAGATTCATTTGTTGTTACGGACAAATCAGCTCCAACGTGGATTGTAATTGATAAAAATGTTGAAATTGAACGGAAAGGTCGTTACAACTTCCCGCACGTGAAATTAATTGAAATGAGCGATCCGCATCAGCTTTCCAAATTAATGTTGAAATTAGGGCAACTTGGAATAACGTCACTTTTCGTAGAAGGTGGTGCACATATCAATAATAGCTTTCTAACTGCCAAGATCGTAAATCAATTCATTTTTTATATCGCTCCAACAGTCATTGGGGGAAGTGACGCCCCGACTAGTTTCGAAGGAATGGGGATCAAGCATTTGAAAGATGCAATGAAATTAAATATCGAGTCCGTCGAACAAATTGGAAACGATTTGAAAATAATTGCAAAGCGAAAAAATATGTAAGGAGATGCATGAATGTTTACAGGCATAATTGAAGAAGTCGGAACGATTGCAAACATCAAACAAAGTTCAAACTCGAGCGTACTAAACATTGCCGCAAAAAAAATTTTATCTGACGTTGCGTTAGGCGATAGTATATCCGTCAATGGAATCTGTTTAACGGTCACTTCATTTTCTTCTACTTGTTTTACTGTTGACGTTATGCCTGAAACAGTAAAAAGTACGAGTCTACGTTCTTTAAAAATAGGTTCTTCCGTCAATCTCGAAAGAGCGGTTGCAGCGAATGGACGATTTGGAGGTCATTTCGTTACTGGACACGTCGATGGTATTGGGAAAATAATCGCGAAACGACCGGTCGAAAATGCAGTATACTATGACATTTCGGCCCCAAAAGAGTTACTAAACTATATCATTTTAAAAGGATCCATTGCTATCGATGGGACAAGTCTCACTGTTTTTGGTGTATCTGAACAAAGCTTTACGATTTCATTAATCCCACACACGCTTTCTGAAACGATATTAGGCGTAAAAGAAGTCGGTGATGTCGTCAATATCGAATGTGACATGCTTGGAAAATATGTTGAACGTTTCATAGGACAACAAGAAAATGAAAACAAAAGTCAATTAACGAAAGCCATTTTAGACGAAAATGGATTCACATAAGGAGTGTGACAACAATGTTCGATTCAATCGAGGAAGCCATTACAGATTTGCAAAATGGAAAGATTGTTATCGTCGTCGATGACGAAGAAAGAGAAAACGAAGGTGATTTTATTGCACTTGCAGAAAAAGTTACTCCTGATACAGTGAATTTTATGATTAAATATGGACGCGGACTCGTCTGCACACCGATTACAGAAGATTTAGCTGAAAAGCTCGACCTGATGCCAATGGTTGAGCATAATACAGACCCTCACGGGACAGCGTTTACGATTAGCATTGATCATAAATTGACAACAACAGGGATTTCTGCTCATGAAAGAGCAATGACGATCAAAGAAATGCTTAACCCAAACGCGAAAGCATCTGATTTTAAACGCCCAGGACATATTTTTCCTTTAGTTGCAAAAAACGGAGGTGTTTTGCGGCGAGCAGGTCATACAGAAGCTGCAGTCGATTTAGCTCGATTAGCTGGGGCTAAACCTGCTGGTGTGATTTGTGAGATTATAAAAGAAGACGGGACGATGGCAAGGGTTGACGATTTAAGAGTCATCGCAGATGAATTTGATTTAAAGTTTATTACGATCAAAGATTTAATTCAGTATCGCAGTCACAATGAAAAGCTCGTTAAAAAAGAAATTGAAATTAAATTACCGACAGAATTTGGTGAATTTAAAGCCATTGGGTATTCGAATGCGCTTGATAATAAAGAACACCTCGCACTAGTAAAAGGCGATATTACACGTGATGAACCAATCTTAGTGCGTGTCCACTCTGAATGTTTAACAGGTGATGTGTTTGGCTCGAATCGATGTGATTGTGGTCCTCAGCTGCATGCTGCTTTGCATCAAATTGAAGAGGCTGGTACAGGTGTACTCCTATACATGCGCCAAGAAGGACGCGGGATTGGTTTAATGAATAAATTGAGAGCCTATAAATTGCAGGAAGAAGGCTATGACACAGTGGAAGCCAATGAGCAACTTGGCTTTGCTCCTGATTTACGAGATTACGGAATCGGGGCACAAATTCTTAAAGATCTCGGTGTGACAAAAATGAGACTCCTCACGAATAACCCGCGAAAGATTGCAGGATTAACCGGATACGGCTTAGAAGTCGTTGAGCGAGTTCCGATTCAAATGCCGATGAAATCCGAAAATAAAAGATATTTAGAAACGAAACATAGTAAGCTTGGGCATTTACTGCAAATCGATTAAACTGTAAGAGGATGTTCAAAAAAGTCCAGAAAATCCACTGCGTCTGATTATGCCCCTTTTTGAACACGTACTGTAAAGGAGACGATGAAAATGCAAAAAACATACGAAGGAAATTTAGTCGGAACAAATTTAAAAATTGGTATTGTTGTCGGACGTTTTAATGATTTTATTACGAACAAGTTGCTCGATGGTGCTGAGGATGCATTGCGCCGACACGGTGTGTATGAAGAGAATATCGAAGTAGCTTGGGTTCCAGGTGCTTTTGAAATTCCGTTAGTTGCAAAAAAAATGGCGCATTCCAACAAGTATGATGCTGTCATTACGCTTGGAACCGTCATTCGTGGCTCTACTCCCCATTTTGACTACGTATGCAATGAAGTTGCGAAAGGCGTTTCCCACGCTTCATTATCAAGTGATATTCCTGTTATTTTTGGGGTTTTGACGACAGATACAATTGAACAAGCAGTTGAACGTGCGGGCACGAAAGCTGGAAATAAAGGCTGGGACGCTGGTATTTCTGCAATCGAAATGGCGAATTTAATGAAGGACTTTTCTGAATAACGTCGCAAGTTTACCCTTGATCGTGTATACTATGAATGGTAAAAGCACAAGCGCAAAGAGATGCCGACTTGCACAGGATGTGCTGACTTCTGCGTTGTGCACACGACGTGCACGCTTTTAGCAGAAGATCATTAGATTCTTTCGGTACATGAGCAAGGTTTTTTTAACATCCACTTAAAGAGGGATCAGTATGCTTATACGTTACAAACGTGCCTTTGAAAAAATTGCGATGGGATTAATGTCATTTATGCCCCAAGAAAAAGATTTGAAAAAGTTACAAGAAACGATCAAACTTTATGAATCGAATGACGATTGGCAACTTTATTTATGGAAACAGGATGACGATATTGTTGGAATAATCGGGGTTTCTGTTGAAGATGATGAAACTGCGATTTTGCAACATGTAACTGTAAACCCATCGCACCGAAATCAAGGGTTGGGTAAAACGATGCTAACAGCGTTAAACAAGTTAATTGGAGAAAAATTTGAAATTTTACCGAACAAACATACACGAACATTTTATGAAAAATGCTTTGCAGATGATGAAGAAGAGAAGCTGTAAATTTTATTTAATTTCAGCTTCTTTTCTTTTTTTGCTTCTCTCTTTCAGCTATCATGATACTTCGGTCTCTCAATCTATGTTTGTTTACAACATATTCATTACTTAAATCACTTTCACTTCCCCACGTACAATTCAAGCGTTCGCACTCTTCTTTACAAACCTCAATTAGCAATTCAGAAACGATAGGTAAATCAATATCCTTGAAACTTTTTCGATTGATAAGGTCGGTATATCGTATTTTTAAAAGTGTATGAAGCCGTTCATAATGTAGAGCTAACGATTCAATCGCTGCTTTTTCACGTTGTAAATTTTCGATTGCTTTTTTAATGAGCGTTGTCGCTCCCTTGAAATTTCCTCTTCGATGATGATATAAAGAAACAGCAATTTGGATTAAACCAACCCAATACTTTTTCCTCTCTTCTTTTCTGTCTTTCTTCCACTGTTCTTCGAGTACTTCATGACATTCAAAATAATCTCTTAACCCATGAAAATAAACTAAATAATCAATGTATGCTTTCGGATATTCCATACTTCTCATTCCTCAAATCATTTTTATTGTATTGTACCATCAATGCGTTGTCGGAATGAAATGACGTGTTTTCGCTCAAACTAACGACAAGTAGATCGTAAAGGGGTTTTAAACATTGTCATACATTCTTTCAATAGGTACGAAAACACCTCCTTATTATTATTCTCAAGAAAAAGCAAAGGAATTTGTTCACGAACTTTTTCGTTCTAAATATAAAAAGATTGATCGACTGTTAAACGTATTTCAAAACGGTCAAATTAACGGGCGATATTTCTCCGCTCCATTAGAATGGTTTAAAGAAACGCATTCGTTTTCAGAGAAAAATGAACGGTATGTTGAACTTGCAACAACCCTCGGAATTGAAGCGATAAAAAAAACAATTGAAAACGACATGTTTTTAACACAATCGGTTCACTACGATGACATAGATGCAATCTTTTTCATATCTAGCACAGGCCTATCCACACCAAGCATAGAAGCAAAAATAATGAACAAGCTACCTTTTCATGAGCATACAAAGCGGATTCCAATCTGGGGCCTAGGCTGTGCAGGAGGAGCATCTGGAATCGCGCGTGCTAATGAGTATTGTAAAGCTTTTCCAGAAACAAATGTTTTAGTTTTATGTGTTGAGCTTTGTAGTTTAACGCTTCAAAAGGACGACATAACGAAAAGTAATATTATTGGAACTTCATTGTTTGCAGATGGTGTTGCGTGCAGCTTAGTCTGTGGTCGTGAATCAAAGCTTCTTCAGTACAGCAAAATTGAATCATTACCGATGATTATTGACAATGAATCTACGTTAATGGCTCACTCTGAAGATGTCATGGGCTGGGAAGTAAAAAATACAGGGTTGCACGTCATTTTTTCAAAAGATATTCCAACGATTATTAAAAACTGGCTAAAACCAAACGTTGAAAAATTTCTAAAACGACATCAATTAACGGTAGAAGATGTTAGCCAATTTATTGCTCATCCGGGTGGAAAAAAAGTGCTAGACGCATATGAAACAGCGTTAAACCTTTCAAGCGAACATCTCGCTCATTCAACAAAAGTTTTAAACGAATTTGGCAATATGTCTTCTGTTACTGTTTTATTTGTCATGGCTGAAATTTTAAATTTGAACATTCAGCATGGTGAATTTGGTCTATTGTTTGCACTCGGTCCAGGTTTTTCATCTGAATGTGTGCTGCTTAAATGGCACAACGTTAAGGGGGAAATATAATGTTTTTTGTGATTGTAATTACGTTTGTGATGGTGCAACGAATCGTCGAATTAATCGTAGCGAAGAGAAATGAACGGTGGGCCCGACAAAATGGTGCGATCGAGTATGGGGCGAATCATTACAAATATATCGTTAGTTTACATACGTTATTTTTTATATCGCTAATCATTGAATATACGTTACATCCAACGCTAATTAATGGATGGTATTTTTTCTTTACGTTGTTTATATTGGCACAAGGGCTGCGAATTTGGAGCTTATTCTCGCTCGGAAAATATTGGAATACGAAAATTTTAATCATTCCCCATTCGGCTAAAGTATCTAAGGGACCTTATCGTTTTATGAAACATCCAAATTATATTGTCGTCGCAATTGAACTATTTACATTGCCAATGATATTTGGAGCATATGTGACTGCCATACTGTTTTCGTTATTAAACTTCATCCTTATTTATTTCGTCCGAATTCCTAACGAAGAAGTTGCTTTACAATCATTGCAAGTGTCATCAAGACAAAAATAGAAATTTAGACATGCTCATAACATGAACCGTCTCGCATAAACATAGTTAACAAAAAGGCTTGTTTAAAGGCGGGATGTTATGAAATTAACCGATATATCCGTTGCTTTACTAATCAGTTTACTATTATTTCTTTTTTTTCCAACACTGACCGATGCAAATGATATTGACGTTTCAGCAAAAAGTGCAATCTTAATCGAACAAGATTCAGGGCGAATTATATATGAAAAAGATGCAAACACAAAAAGCAGAATTGCGAGTATCACAAAGATTATGACCGCAATCATTGCGATTGAATCAGGGAAATTAAACGAAAAAGTTAAAATTCATGAACATTTCACTAATATCGAGGGGTCAAGTATCTATCTCGAAGAAGGTGAACTCATTACACTTGAAGATTTAGTTTATGGATTAATGCTCCGTTCTGGTAATGATGCTGCTATTGCTATAGCAAATTACGTCGGTGGAAGTGTTGATGGTTTCGTTTATTTGATGAATGAAAAAGCAGAAGAATTAGGAATGTCCAATACGATGTTCGCAAACCCTCATGGTTTAGACGATAGTGAGCACCATTATTCGACAGCGTATGATATGGCAATACTAACGAAATATGCGATGAACAATGAAACGTTCAATAAAATATTTGGAGCAAAAAACTATAAATCATATACATTCAATGAGGAAGAAAAAGTACGTTATTGGAAAAATAAAAACAAGCTATTAACAGGGTTATATGAATATTCTACTGGCGGGAAAACAGGGTATACAAAAAGAGCAAAACGGACTCTCGTGTCAAGTGCACACAAAAATAATATGACGTTAATTGCTGTCACATTAAATGCGCCTAATGACTGGAATGACCATATTCATATGTTTGAGTACGCATTTCAAAATTATGAGAAGGTAAAACTAATCAATCCCGGTAAATATAAACAAATTAAGGACCGTT
This sequence comes from Pueribacillus sp. YX66, assembly GCF_041725775.1. NCBI lineage: Bacteria > Bacillati > Bacillota > Bacilli > Caryophanales > Bacillaceae > Pueribacillus > Pueribacillus sp. YX66. The sequence goes on from NZ_JBEUEL010000005.1 coordinate 35,582, forward strand.
TTTATAAAAACAAACTAACGATAAAACATCCTGTATACTATCCTCTCACACTAGAAGAACAGGAACATTTGAGCTCTTCATTGTACTTATATAAACCACCTAAAGAGGATGAGTGGGCAGAAAACGGCGTACCGGAGCCTGTCGGGCGGATAAACATCATGCTTGATGAGGAAGAAATTGCTTCCGTACCACTTTTTTTTGATGGAAACCCAATAAACAATCATAATGATGGCCTTTTAAATAAAATAAAAAGCTTATTCTTTTTTGTTTCAAAGGTTGATCCATATGATTAATATCATATGGATGCTCTTGTTCATCATTGGGTTTCTTTATGCCGCTTTTAATGGAACAATGGAAGAGGTCAACAAAGCCATTTTTGACGGTGGAAAAGAAGCTGTAGCCGTTTCAATTGGACTCATTAGTGTACTCGTATTTTGGCTCGGCATTATGAGAATAGGAGAAGAGGCTGGTTTACTAAAGAAATTAGCAATTTTATTTCAACCATTGGCAAAAAGATTATTTCCAGATGTTCCAAATCAACACCCCGCTATGGGTTATATTGTTTCCAATATGGCGGCAAATATATTTGGACTCGGAAATGCTGCAACGCCAATGGGAATAAAAGCAATGGAACAATTAAAACGATTAAATGGTGGTAAAGAGTCAGCTAGTCGCTCAATGATTACATTTCTCGCACTCAACACTTCAAGTTTAACACTCATTCCAACTACAGTTATTGCAATTCGGATGCAATATGATTCGCAATCACCGACAGAGATTGTAGGTACTACCATTGCTGCAACACTTTTATCAACGACTGCAGCAATTTTAATCGATCGATATTTCTACTATCGACGAAAAAGGAGGGGCAAAGAGTGATTGCGTTAATTTCAATTTGGCTCATTCCTTTATTTATCGTGTTTATTTTAATGTATGGCACATATAAAAAAATTCCTACCTATGAAACCTTTGTGGACGGTGGAAAAGAAGGCTTAAAAATTGCGATTCAGCTCATTCCATTTCTCGTAGGGATGTTAGTCGCTATCAGTGTGTTTCGAGCTTCAGGAGCAATGGATGCGATTATTCAATTCATTCAGCCCGTCCTCTCAATATTTGGTGTCCCTGCTGATATCATGCCGCTAGCACTTATGCGTCCAATATCGGGTACAGGCGCACTTGCAATCACAACTGATTTAATCGCGACTCATGGACCTGATTCATTTATTGGTCGACTTGCATCAACGATGCAAGGAAGTACTGATACGACGTTGTATATATTAACTGTATACTTCGGATCAGTAGGTATTAAAAAAATGGGAGATGCGTTAAAAGTCGGTTTATTAGCAGATGCCGTCGGAATAATCGCTTCAATTATCATCGTTTCACTCGTATTTTCGATTTAACAACTTGAGGAATAAAAAAGACAAGCGTATGATGTTAACTGAGGTGAAATAGATGGAGCGTCTTCAAAAAATCATTGCACAAGCAGGGATAACTTCAAGAAGAAAAGCAGAAGATTTAATTCGTAAAGGAAAAGTAAAAGTAAATGGAAAAGTTATAACCGAATTAGGTACAAAAGTAAGCATAAAAGATGCAATAGATGTCAACGGCATTCGTGTTGAACGAGAAGAACCTGTTTATTTTTTACTATATAAACCTAAATCCGTCATCTCAAGTGTAAAAGATGACAGAGGTAGAAAAGTAGTCACTGATTTTATACCAACAGAAAAACGAATTTTCCCAATTGGCCGACTCGACTATGATACATCGGGTGTTCTTTTGTTAACGAACGATGGAAACTTTGCCCACCAGCTTATGCATCCGAAATTTGAAATTGAAAAAACATACATCGCAAAAGTTAAAGGAATCATTGAAAATGAAGCAATAAATCGATTAAAAAAAGGAATACATTTAGAAGATGGAAAAACAACACCAGCAAAAGTAAGGATCATTTCACAAAATCGTAAAAATCAAACTTCAATTGTTGAATTGAAAATTCATGAAGGTAAAAATCGACAAGTAAAGCGAATGCTAGAAGCTGTTGGATATCCAATTTTGAAATTAAAACGGGAGCAGTTTGCATTTTTGGATTGTGATGGAATGACCCCTGGTGAATACCGTGAATTAAGCCCTAAAGAAGTAAAGCAGTTAATTGCTCTCGCAATGAAAAAAACGAGATAAAATCCTTTTCGTACATTAGGATTTTATCTTTTTCTTTTATATATCACGAAGTGATGAAATTCGTGCAGCTTCTTGTAAAATTTTGTTGATTTTATGTTACATTTCTTTATATTTTTACTCAAATAAGCTATATTTAAACTAAGAGTGAATAAATATTCAGGAGGAAATTCCATTGGAAAAAGAAGCGAAATTGTTAGTCGTCGATGATGAAGAAAGAATTCGCAGGCTACTAAAAATGTATTTGGAACGTGAAAATTACGAAATTGTAGAAGCTGAAGATGGAGAAGAAGCACTTGAGAAAGCGTTAAGTGAAGATTTCGATCTAATTTTATTAGATTTAATGCTACCTGGTATAGATGGAATCGAAGTTTGTCAACAGCTTCGTGAAAAAAAAGCAACTCCTGTCATTATGTTGACAGCAAAAGGTGAAGAAACAAATCGCGTACAAGGGTTTGAAGTTGGTGCAGATGACTATATCGTTAAACCGTTCAGCCCAAGAGAAGTCGTTTTAAGAGTAAAAGCATTATTAAGACGAGCCTCGACTACAAAATTTTTACAAACGGATACGATGATGAAAAATGTTCTCGTTTTCCCACATTTAACAATTGATCACGATGCTCACCGCGTGACGACAGATAATCAAGAAATTAATCTCACCCCTAAAGAGTATGAGTTGCTTTACTATTTAGCAAAGTCACCTGACAAAGTTTTTACACGTGAGGAATTATTAAAAGACGTATGGAATTACGAATTTTTCGGTGATTTGCGAACAGTGGATACCCATATAAAAAGATTGAGAGAAAAATTAACAAGTGTGTCACCTGATGCTGCAAAAATGATCGCAACGGTGTGGGGTGTCGGCTACAAATTTGAGGTAATTAACGACTAATGTTTTGGAATAGCGTCGTTTTTAAGCTTTGGTATACGATTATCTTATTTTTTTCTGTCGTATTATTTATCCTCACGATTTTATTATTAGAGTTTTTTCAAACATTCCATTTAAATAGCGCTGAGGAGCAATTGACGAAATTAGCGGATAAAGTAGCCGTCGTAATGGAAACGTACGAAGATTATCGGATGGCACTTTCAACCGCATGGGAAATCGTTGATGCTTCATCAGCGCGCTTTGTCATTATAGCTAGTAAAGATCAATATTGGTACTCACCAAACCCAGCAAATATCGAAAGTTTGCCAATCAAGCTTTTTTTCGAAAATGAACATTTGTCAAAAGTCATCAATGAACAAGAGAAAGTTGTTATCGAAGGTTACTTTCCTAGCGAAAATGACACAACTGAAACGAACAATGAAGTCATTATTGTTGGCGTTCCCCTTTCAATGCAACCAAATAAAAATGGGGGTGTCTTTCTTTATCAATCTTTGGATGTCGTTCAAAATACGATGGAGCAAGTAAAACGAATTATTTATATTTCTGCAGGAATTGCCATTGTTTTAACGACTGTTTTCGCTTTCTTTTTATCAACACGAATAAACGCCCCGTTAAGAAAAATGAAAGAAGCTGCAACAAATGCTGCAAAAGGAAAGTTCAATACGAATATTCCGATTGTTACAAGAGACGAAATTGGTGAATTAGCTAGTGCATTTAATCAGATGGCGAAAGAAATTCGAACGAATATCGAGGCGTTAAATCAAGAAAAGGAACAGCTTTCCGGTATATTAAGCAGTATGGCTGATGGAGTCATTACGTTTGACAGAACGGGACAAATATTGCAAACAAATCCACCAGCAGAGCGATTTTTACAAGCTTGGTATTATGAACAAGGAATGCATGACTTAAATCTTATAAATATTCCAAGTGAAATTAAAAAGTTGTTTCAGAAAGTCGTTTCATTAGAAAAAGAACAACTTGCCGAAGTATCGATGCAAGGAAGAACGTGGGTTGTCGTTATGACACCATTATATAGCCGTTCTTATGTTCGCGGCGCTGTCGCAGTATTACGTGATATGACTGAAGAACGGCGAATGGATAAACTACGCGAAGATTTTATCGCAAACGTATCCCATGAATTGCGTACTCCAATCGCTCTACTACAAGGTTACAGTGAGGCAATCGTAGACAATGTAGCAGGGAGCGAGGAAGAAAATCGAGAACTCGGTAAAATTATTTATGAAGAATCTTTACGAATGGGAAGACTTGTAAACGAATTGCTCGATCTTGCGAGAATGGAAACGGGAAATATTCAACTAATGCTAAATGAAGTTGAAATCATGGCATTTTCGGAAAGGGTAACACGAAAGTTTCAGGCGATGGCTAAAGAACAAGGAATTTCTCTCACGTTACAATTAGGAGAAGACAATAAAATATATATGCGTATCGATTCAGATCGGATTGAGCAAGTGTTAACAAACTTAATTGATAATGCGATTCGACATACAAATGAAGGCGGCAAAGTAGTTGTACGCGTTGAAGCCGTTTCTACTGGTATAAAATATGAAATCGAAGATAGTGGTTCAGGAATTCCTGAAGAAGATTTACCTTTCGTATTTGAACGGTTTTATAAAGCTGATAAAGCTCGTACACGAGGTCGTTCTGGAACAGGGTTAGGACTAGCAATTGCTAAAAACATCGTAGAATCTCACGGTGGACAAATATATGTTCATAGTATAATAAACAAAGGGACAACGTTTTCTTTTTTCTTGCCTTTTCACACGTGAAAGCCATCCATAGTGGATGGCTTTCTTTCAATAGTAGAATAATTGTAATCGAAATGTAACGTAGTGAAAAGTTATAAAATGATTATTGTCTCCATACGCTAATAGCAAATAGTTCGACAAGCTATTAGAGGGGGCACTGTATCATGAATGAGTTTATTAAACGTGTATTTCTCGCCATGGCAATGGCTGTTTGCATATCTCTATTATTCGTTGGAGTAAAAGTGACGAATGCTCAATCAAACAATAATTGGTATTGGCCAACTGAAGGAGTATTAACAGATACATTTGGCACCCGGGGTGGAACACATTACGGAATAGACATCGCCGCGGAAATTGGAACACCTGTTTACGCTTCTGAAAGTGGTAAAGTTGTGAAGTCATATTTTTCACATTCTTACGGTAATGTTATCTTCATTCAACATAAAAATGAAATGGAAACGGTGTACGCTCATTTACATAAACGTTTAGTAGCTGAAGGAGATACCGTAAAAAAAGGTGACCAAATTGGAGAAGTAGGTAACACAGGTCGTTCATCTGGAAGTCATTTACACTTTGAAGTCCATGATGGTCCGTGGGATATTCATAAATCTACTGCAATTAATCCGCTTCTCGTTTTAAGTACTCAAGATGATAGTAAACTAGCGAATGAAGAAAAAGAAATCACTGTCTCGAAAGCGAATAGTAAATATGAATATATTAAACGTGAGACTATTACAGTACAAGAAGGAGATACATTGTGGGATCTATCGCAGAAATATGATATCGAAGTGAAAGATATTATGAAATGGAACAATTTAGACTCGTCTCTTATCCTTATCGGGCAGGAGCTCGTCATTCACAAGTTTGAAAAAATGTGAAAGAGCCAATCTGTCACAGATGGCTCTTCCGACTTAACTTCAATCAATTCTTTTTATTGATGTAATCTCTTCAATTTTGGAAAGTGTTTCAAATGCTTCATTTGATACAGGGTCATCAAATGATAACATCATAATGGCTTCTCCGCCAACTTCTTTTCGACCAACTTGCATTTCAGCGATATTCGTATTATGGTTACCTAAAATTTGTCCTACTTGACCAATGACGCCTGGCTTATCAATATGTTGAATGTAAATGAGATGTCCATGCGGATAAAAATCTATATTAAAGCCATTTAAGTTGACGATCCTTGGCCCATATTCTTTTACGTATGTTGCTTGCATTGTAAAGTTATTATTTTCACCAGTGACATTCACGTTAATTAAATTGGAATATCCTTTCGATTTTTTTGAATGTTTTTCACCGTATTCGATACCACGTTCCTTGGCAACTGTTGGGGAGTTTACTTCGTTTACAGGTGTGTCTACTCGGTGAGCGAGAAATCCTGCTAGTAAGCTCCGTGTAATAACACTCGTTTCTAACTGCGTAATTTCTCCAGCGTACGTGACTTCAATTGCTTGAACAGGTACATTCATACACTGAGAAAGAATTGAACCCATCGTTTTCGTTAATTGATAGTAAGGTTGAACTTTTTGGAACAATTCATTTGAGATTGTCGGTAAATTGATCGAATTTTTAATCGGATTTCCATTAAGAAATTCAAGCACTTCTTCAGAAACTTGAGAAGCTACGTTCAATTGTGCTTCTTTTGTAGAAGCCGCAATATGTGGTGTAGCAATGAAATTGTTTAATTGAAGAAGAGGATGGTCACCTGGAGGTTCATTTTCAAAGACGTCGAATGCCGCCCCAGCAACATGACCAGTTTCTAAATATTTAACAAGTGCTTGTTCATCAATAATTCCACCACGCGCACAATTAATTAGAAGAACACCTTCTTTAGTTTTCCCTAAATTGTGTTCACCAATTAACCCTTTTGTTTCTTTCGTTAATGGGGTATGCACAGTTATAATATCCGCGTTTTCTAAGACTTCATCTAATGTATTTGCTGTAACACCAAGTTCTTTTGCACGCTCATCTGTTAAAAATGGGTCGTATACGAACAGATTCATACCGAATGCACGAGCCCTTACCGCTAATTCTGAACCAATTCTTCCAAAACCAATAATGCCTAAACTTTTCTTATATAATTCTGTTCCTAAAAATGCTTTCCGATCCCATTTTCCATCTTTAAGCGATTGATTAGCTTGTGGAATCATACGAGCAAGTGATGCAATCATTGCAAACGTATGTTCACAAGTGGAAATCGTGTTTCCATCTGGGGCATTTATAACAACGATTCCTCGTTTTGTTGCAGCGCTTATATCGATGTTATCAACACCTACACCTGCTCTCGCAACTATTTTTAGATTTTCCATCTTATCCATGAGTTCCTCGGTCACTTTTGTACCGCTGCGAACTAAGAGAGCGTCGTACTTTTGTAAATCTTCTACCTCGTCAACATGACGCTGTACGCACGTAATTTGTTTGCTTTCTAATAATGGTCGTAGACCCTCTTCACTCATTGAATCTGAAACTAGAATGTGAAACAAAATATCTCCACTCCTCTACGCTTAATTTTCTTCTTTAAATCGTGCGATACATTCATCAATCAGCTTTGCAGCTTTGTCAGCGTCTTCCCATCCTTCAATGATCGTTTCTTTGTTCTCTAGATCTTTGTACACTCGGAAAAAGTGAGCAATTTCTTTAAGAACATGTTCTGGCATGTCTTCTAATTGGGTTACATGATCAAAACGTGGGTCATTGACAGGAACAGCGAGAAGCTTTTCATCTCTCCCTTTGTCATCACTCATATTTAGAAATCCAATCACTCGGGCATCAATAACACACCCCGGAAATGTTGGAAATGTCGTATAAACTAAAATATCGAGCGGATCACCATCAAGAGCTAACGTGTTTTCCAAATAACCGTATTCAGTTGGATAATGCATTGGTGAATATAGAACACGATCAAGTTTAAATTTGCCACTATCAGGGTCAAATTCGTATTTGTTTTGACTTCCAGTTGGGATTTCAATCACTGCTTCAACAATCTTATTTTTAAAACCCATGACTTAAAAATCCTCCTCATTCTCTAAATACCAGTTTTAAATTACCGCTATATTATAGCAATTTCTTCATAGGAAGAAAAGGAACGTTTCAATTAAGAAGGTTAATATTTGTTTAAAATGACGCATAAAGTGGTTATAAGTAAAAAAGAAATCCCTTAAGGAATTTCTAACAATTTATTCATATTTAAATGGATTGCCATCAAAAGCATGTTCAGCCATTTTAATTGAATCTGTCGGGCATCCTTCTAACGCATCATCAAGATCATCATATAATTCTTTAGGTATTGCAACGATTCCTTCGTTATTATCTACTATAACATAGGCAATGCCATCGTCATCATAGTCAAATATATCTGGAGCTGCAGCGCCACAAGCGCCGCACGCAATACATGTATCTTGATCAACAATTGTAAATTTTGCCAATCACCAAACCTCCTCGCAGTTTGCTGATAGGTTAAGAATATCATAAATAAGAATAAGAGTAATCATTTTAATTTACTTTCATAACTTTAATCTAAAAAACAAATGTAACAATCTTACTAGTAATAAGAGAAAAAAAGAGTGAATCAAGGTATATGGGATTATAAAGATTGAAAAGTATAACATTGGGGGAGGGACGTGCTTTGGAAGACCAAACGGACAAACTATCTATTGGACAAGGGTTACCTCCAAGAAGTGAATTTCACCAAAATAGGAAAAAGGAACGTAAAAATACGCATCTCTATTTAACGAAATTAATGTTTTATTTATTTTTATTCTTTATCGGTTTTGTATTCATATATTATCTGTCTTTTTAAGAGACTGTTCAACCAACCCGAGATGGCAAAGCTATAGTCTCTTCATCAACTTACTCTTCCCACCTTAAATATACTGATAAGGGGCGACCTTTTAACATTACTTAAAAATAGCCCTCTACCATTTTGCGTCGTGGTATCACAGTCGCAGTGTGTTATGTACGAACAGGTCATTAAAAAGCTCCAGCAAAAATAATACCGGAGCTTTGAACTTAAGTATAAAATAGAATTTTATTTTTAGTTAGTCCGAAGAAAACGTACTCATAGTTGGAGTAAATTGACTGGTTAATCATAACACCGTGATTTGTTAATGCCTCGATACGGCCAAAAGCGATCGTTTTTTGCTGTTTAGGGCAATAAATTTCAATTGGCAAACCAAGTTTGCGGTTATATTCTAAATCATCATAAGTTAGGGAAGTTTTATTTGTTCTTTTTGTATACACTATTTTCAGCTCCAATCTTTATGTTAAATGAGCGCACAATGCATTCTTATCGTTTATTGTAACAACCATTTACAGAATATTCAAGCAATAAATTAATGTATGAGGCTTGTCTCATCATATATTCTCGGTTAGAATATGGCTAACACTAAGATTAAGCACCATTTTGAAATCACAACATATGGTGAAATTAAGAGTGTGAGTTGGGAGGTAAGGGGAATAACATGAGACTGGAACGTTTAACTTATAATAAGATTAAGATTTTTCTAACATACGATGATTTAAAAGAAAGAGGAATTACGAAAGAGGAATTGTGGCAAGATGGACCAAAAGTTCATCAGTTATTTAAAGAAATGATGCTCGAAGCAGATGATGAACTGGGCTTCAAAGCTGATGGCCCGATTGCAGTCGAAGTTTTTTCACTCCCTGCTCAAGGCATGGTCGTAATTGTAACAAAAGAATCAGACGGTTATTTAGATGACGACCAATATGACGATGACTATATCGAAATGCAAGTTACATTAGGTGAAAGCGATGAAATTTTTTATGAATTCGCTACATTTGAGGATGTGATCTCACTTGCAAAAAGAATGCATCCATTGGGAATAACTGATGGTTCTTTATATAGCTTTAATGATCGTTTTTATATGAAGTTTGACGATGACGATATCCATCTTGATTTTGATCTGTTCATCGCACTATTAGCGGAATTTGGGAATTCATCTACAATAACGAGTCACCGCGTAATCGAATATGGAAAAATTTTAATGAAAGAGGAAACGATAAAACGATTGTATACAACGTTTAAATAAAATTCTCACAAGCCCTGTGTTTAAAACGGGGCTTTTCTAGTCAAAAATGAATTGTAATTCATTCATATTGTTTGTTTTATGTAGTGCAAACAAAAGTTTTAATCGTGCTTTTTGTCCCGTTAATCCTTTTGAAAAAATTACACCTAAATCTTGAAGATGTTTTCCTCCACCGTCATAACTATATGATGGTTGAACAACACCGTCTAAACTTCTTGACACGATAACGACGGGGATGTTGTTTGCAATTAGTCGCTTAATCGTTGGAACAACAACTAGAGGGACATTTCCTTGTCCGAACGCTTCAATAACTAGTCCGTCTAGTTTCATCGCTTCAATCGCTTCCATTACAACATTGTCAATGCCACTATATAATTTTAATAAATATACTCTTTTATCAATTTGCTGAACAGGAAGATGTGCTTCTGATTTTTGATTATGAAAAAGAATAACTTTTTGCTTTGTAACAATACCAATCGGTCCAACTAAAGGACTTGCGAACGAAGCTACACTACTTGTATGTACTTTCGTTACGTATTTAGCAGCATGAATCTCATCATTTATAACGACAACAACTCCTAAATGTTTAGCTTTATTGCTAGTTGCAACACGTACGGCACTCAATACATTGTTCGGTCCATCAGCACCAAGTTCATCACTTGATTTCATCGCGCCCGTTAATACAATGGGCTGTTTACACGGGGATAACAATTCGAGCATGTAAGCTGTTTCTTCTAATGTATCTGTTCCATGTGTAATGACGATCCCATCAAACTTTTCTTGTGACATACGTTTCTGAATGTGGTTTGATAACTTTAAAACTGTTTCTGGTCCAATATGAGGAGATGGTAAATTTGAAAACTGATCAGTTGTAATTAAAGCTAGTGATTTTAAATTTGCTTGAAACGAAACTAAAGGATGTTTCTCACTTAGCTGAATTCCACCTTCTTGTTCATTTTCCGCCATTGCGATCGTTCCGCCAGTATGAATGAGTAAAATTTTTTTCATCTCGAGCATCTCCTTAAACACGTAAAAATTTAATCCCTTGCATTTCACTCTACTTTGTTATATATTAAAGTTAACTTAATAAACGTATTCTTATCAAGAGAGGTGGAGGGACTGGCCCTACGAAACCTCAGCAACCGCCAACTTTGGCAAGGTGCTAATTCCAGCAAGCTTCTTAGTGACTTGGAAGATAAGAAGGAGAAACCAAATATCGTACATGAATCTTCTTCTTAATTTGAAGAAGATTTTTTTATTTTATTAGGAGGTTATCCCAATGTCAAAAAATATAAATACACAACTCGCTCAATTAGGCAATCGGAGTGAAAATTTAACCGGAACAGTAAGCACCCCTATTTATTTATCGACAGCTTTCAGGCATGGTGGGCTAGGTCAATCGACGGGCTTTGATTATACGCGAACTGGTAATCCGACGCGCCTAATTCTTGAAGAAGGAATCGCCCAATTAGAAGAAGGTGATCGAGGGTTTGCATGTAGTTCTGGTATGGCGGCTATTCAAATCGTACTATCCTTATTTAAGCAAGGTGATCACATTCTCGTTTCTGATGATTTATACGGCGGAACGTTCCGGCTTTTTGAACAAGGATGGAAGAAGTGGGGGATAGATTTTACATATATCCATGGCGGCGTCGACGAATTTGCAAAAGAAATTCGAGCAAATACGGTAGCAGTATTTATTGAAACACCGACAAATCCACTTATGTTTGAATATAACATTTCGGAAATTGCTCAATTGACGGAGGATAAAGACTTACTCTTTATTGTTGATAATACATTTTATACACCTATTATTCAAAAGCCACTACGAAAAGGTGCTGATGTCGTCATTCATAGTGCAACGAAATATTTAGGCGGGCACAACGATGTGCTAGCTGGATTAATTGTAGCAAAAGGAGAGCAGCTTTGCTCTGACATTGCAAAATTTCATAACGCGATCGGTGCTACATTAAGCGCGTTTGATTCATGGTTACTTATCCGTGGGATGAAAACGTTAGGACTAAGAATGGAAAAGCATGAAGAGAACGCAAAAAAAATTGTTGCATTTTTAAGCGAACACCCTTTTGTCACCGACGTTATCTATCCTGGGCGAGGTGGAATGCTTTCTTTCCGTCTCAAAGATGAAACCATGGTGAATCCATTTCTTGCATCTTTATCACTTATTTCTTTTGCTGAAAGTCTTGGAGGTGTAGAAAGCTTTATAACGTATCCAGCTACACAAACACATAGTGAAATTCCTGAAGACATAAGAATTAAAATCGGTGTATGTAATCGTTTATTACGTTTTTCGGTTGGAATTGAGGATTTTAAAGATTTAAAGAGCGATATTCAGCAAGCTTTACATCAAGCGAGTAAATAAAAAGGAGAAAAAATCATGTCACTTTTAAAACATTTAGAAACAAAAATCTTAATTGGTGATGGCGCGATGGGAACATTGTTATATTCATATGGAGTTGACCACTGCTTTGAACATTTAAACATAACGAATGAACAAGACATTTACAACATCCATAAAGCATATGTCAATGCAGGAGCGAACGTCATTCAAACAAACACGTACGCAGCAAATCGCATTAAACTTTCGCGTTATGGCTATGAAAACCTCGTTAAAGAAATTAATGAAAAGGCAGTACACATTGCACGAAAAGCAGCAAATGAAGATACATTTATTGTCGGAACCGTTGGAGGTATAACAGGGATAAAAAAAGATGTTTTTTCATCTGAAGACATTCCTTTCGCTTTCGAGGAACAACTCAATGCTCTTTTAACCCAAAATCTCGATGGAATACTATTTGAAACATTTTATGATCTGGATGAGCTAATTTTTGTCATAAAGTTAGCAAAAGAAAAAGCGCCTAATTTACCGATTATTGCACAATTAACATTACAAGATGTCGGTATTCTTCAATACGGAACAGATTTAAATCAAGCATTTAAAAAGCTTGGAGAAGCTGGAGCAAATGTCGTTGGACTGAATTGTCGCTTTGGCCCTCACCATATTACAAAGTCATTAGAATTAGTCGAGCTTCCAGAACACATGTATTTATCTGCCTATCCGAATGCAAGCCTGCCAGATCTTGTTGACGAACGATTTGTTTATAAATCGAATCCAAGTTATTTTGAAGAAGCAGCTCGTCAATTACGAAATCAAGGAGTCCGTTTAATTGGTGGTTGTTGCGGAACAACTCCAGAACATATCGGAGCTATTAAAAATGGATTAAGCGGGCTACAGCCAGTGAATGAAAAAAAAGTTAAACAAATGATAGAAGTCATTCCTAACGAAAAAGAAATATTGGAACCTACTCTACATGAAATTGTGAGAAAACGTAGTTCCGTCATCGTCGAGCTTGATCCGCCGAGACAGCTTACGACTGATAAATTTATGGCTGGCGCTCAACAATTGCATCATGAAGGCGTTGATGCGATTACGATGGCTGATAATTCACTTGCTCAACCAAGAATAAGCAACGTTGCGATGGGTGTGAAAATTAAACAAGAAATAGGTGCTAGGCCTCTAGTTCATATTACTTGTCGCGACCGTAATCTTATTGGATTGCAATCTCATTTACTCGGGTTATCGACCCTTGGAATTGATCAGTTGCTTGCCGTAACAGGGGATCCTACGAAACTTGGTGGATTTCCTGGCGCAACATCCGTTTACGATTTATCATCGTATAATTTAATTGAATTAATTAATCAAATGAATGAAGGTATCTCATTCTCTGGACAATCATTAGGACAAAAAACGAATTTCTCTATTGCAGCAGCGTTTAACCCAAATGTTCGCCACGTTGATAAATCTGTCAAAAGAATGGAGAAAAAAATTGCCTGTGGAGCAGATTATTTTATGACTCAGCCGCTCTTTAGTGAGGAAAAAGTTGTCGAAGTTTATGAAGCAACAAAGCATCTCGACGTGCCTATTTATATTGGTATTATGCCGTTGACAAGCTCTAAAAATGCCGAGTTTTTACACCATGAAGTACCAGGAATACAACTTTCTGATTATGCAAGAACAGTAATGTCTCGCTGTGGTGAAGATAAACAAAAGGCAACGCAAGCTTCACTAGACTTGTCGAAGTCTTTAATTGATACTGCGCTTGAATATTTTAATGGTATTTATTTAATCACTCCATTTTTACGTTACGATTTAACAGTAACTTTAACAAAATATATAAATAAAAAATCGAAAAACAAACAACGACAGCCAATCGTTGATTGAAAAAGAAGGAGAGTCTCCATGACATTTTCACTAATAGAAAAACAATTACAAAATAAAATTCTAATTTTAGACGGGGCAATGGGTACGATGCTTCAAAACGCTAATTTAACCGCCGATGACTTTGGAGGTGAAGAATTAGAGGGATGTAATGAAAATCTAGTTCTCACCTCTCCGAACGTTATTAAAAAAATACACGATGACTACTTACGTGCAGGAGCAGATATAATATCAACAAATACATTCGGAGCGACAAGCATCGTATTAGATGACTATAATATTGGTCATCAAGCGTTTTTAATCAATGAAGTCGCTGCAAAATTAGCTAAAGAAGTAGCAACGAAATGGAGTATCGAGGAGTGGCCACGTTTCGTTGCGGGAGCGATGGGACCAACAACAAAAGCACTTTCTGTTACAGGTGGTACGACATTCGAAGCATTAACGAATGCATATGAGGAACAAGCAATGGGCTTAATTCAAGGTGGTGTAGATTTACTTTTACTTGAGACAAGCCAAGATGTGAGAAATGTGAAAGCTGCGTATTTAGGGATTGAAAACGCATTTAGGAAAACAAGGAAAAAACTACCGTTAATCATTTCGGGAACGATTGAACCGATGGGGACGACATTGGCCGGTCAAAGCATTGAATCTTTTTATATTTCAATCGAGCATATGAAACCGTTAGCTGTTGGACTTAACTGTGCAACAGGTCCAGAATTTATGCGTGACCACCTTCGGTCTCTAAGTGATTTAAGCGAAACAAATGTAAGCTGCTACCCGAATGCAGGTCTTCCTGACGAGGAAGGGCGTTACCATGAATCACCAACTTCACTCGCATTGAAATTAGAAGGATTCGCCCAAGAAGGTTGGTTAAACCTTGTTGGCGGATGCTGTGGTACGACTCCTGCTCACATTCAAGTTCTATCAGAAAAATTAGCTAAATATAAACCAAGAAAACTTGAAAAAAAACCGAGTCATCGTGTCTCAGGCATTGAGCCAATCGTATATGATGACACCATGCGTCCTTTATTTGTCGGGGAGAGAACAAACGTCATCGGCTCACGTAAATTTAAACGTTTAATTACAGAAAGTAAGTATGAAGAAGCGTCCGAAATTGCAAGAGCACAAGTAAAAAAAGGAGCTCATGTCATAGACATTTGTTTAGCTAATCCTGACCGAGATGAACTTGAAGACATGGAAGCTTTTTTAAATGAAGTTATAAATAAAGTAAAAGTCCCGCTTATGATTGATTCAACAGATGAACGTGTTATCGAAAAAGCGTTAACGTATTCACAAGGTAAAGCAATTATTAACTCGATTAACTTAGAAGATGGGGAAGAACGGTTCGAAAAGATTATACCATTAGTTAAGAAATTTGGTGCATCAGTCGTCGTCGGAACCATTGATGAAACTGGAATGGCAGTGACTGCAAAACGTAAACTAGAAATTGCAAAACGTTCTTACGATTTACTCGTTAATAAATACGGTTTAAATCCCTATGACATTATTTTTGATCCGTTAGTATTTCCAGTCGGTACAGGTGATAAACAATATATTGGTGCAGCGAAAGAAACTGTTGAAGGAATTCGGTTAATTAAGGAAACACTACCACAATGTTTAACGATACTAGGTGTCAGTAATGTTTCCTTTGGCATACCGCCTGCCGGACGCGAAGTACTTAATGCAGTTTATTTGTATCATTGTACGAAGGCGGGTCTAGACTATGCAATCGTAAATACGGAAAAACTTGAACGGTACGCTTCAATACCTGAAAATGAAAAACAAATGGCAAACGAGCTTTTATTTAATACTTCGACTGAAACGCTTGATACGTTCGTTGCCTTTTACCGGGAAAAAAAGGTTGAGAAAAAAGTTCAATCAACAAATCTGCCGTTAGAAGAGCGAATTGCGAACTATGTGATCGAGGGTTCTAAGGATGGATTAATCGAAGACTTAGAAAAAGCGTTACGGAAATACGAGAAGCCGTTAGACATAATTAATGGGCCACTTATGGCTGGAATGGAAGAAGTCGGAAGATTGTTTAACTTAAATGAACTCATCGTCGCTGAAGTACTGCAAAGTGCTGAAGTAATGAAAGCATCCGTTGCATATTTAGAACAATTTATGGAAGCAACCGATGATCGTGGAAAAGGAAAAATTTTATTAGCAACAGTAAAAGGTGACGTCCATGACATCGGTAAAAATCTCGTTGATATTATATTAAGTAACAACGGATTTGATATCGTTAATCTCGGAATTAAAGTGTCACCACCTGAACTCATCGAAGCATACAAACTTGAAAATCCAGATGCAATCGGTTTATCTGGCTTACTTGTTAAATCAGCACAACAAATGGTTTTAACGGTAAAGGATTTAAAAGAAGCTAATATTTCTATACCCGTTCTTGTCGGAGGTGCAGCGTTAAGTCGTAGATTTACAAAAACAAAAATTGCTCCCGAATATGATGGTTTAGTCCTGTTTGCTAAAGATGCGATGGACGGTTTAGATTTAGCAAATAAATTAGTTGAACCCGAGGAGCACAAAAAATTACTTGAAGAGATGAGAAAAGAAAAGGAAAGTCAAGAACCATTTGATGTTAAAGAACAAAAAGTTGAAGTGATTAATCATCGTTCTAGTGTAAAAAAAGTTAGTGTTTATGTCCCGGAAGATACTGAGAAACATATTATTCGCAACTTTCCACTTCAGCAATTAAAACCATATGTCAATATGCAAATGCTTCTCGGTAGACATCTTGGTGTGAAAGGTAAAGTAAGTCGACTTATAGAAGAAAAAGACGAAAAGACATTGCAACTTATGAAGCTTGTCGATGAGCTATTCATTGAAGGAGAGAAAAAGCAACTTATTACTGCAAATGCAATGTACCAGTTTTTTCCGGCTAAATCAGAAAAAAATAATATTTATATTTATGATCCAACTGATCACTCTCGTTTAATTGAAACCTTTACATTTCCACGTCAAAACAAACCCCCTTATCTTTGTTTAGCAGACTTTTTGCGAGATGATGTAATGGACTATGTAGGTTTTTTAGCTGTGACTGCTGGCAACGGGATAAGACAGTATAGCGAAGAATTAAAAAGAGATGGTCAATTTTTAAAAAGTCATGCCATTCAATCACTCGCATTAGAATTAGCGGAAGGACTGGCGGAACGAACACATGAATTAATGAGAGATCAATGGGGAATCCCTGATCCGACGTCAATGACAATGCAAGAGCGTTTTTCAGCTAAATATCAAGGGGTTCGAGTATCATACGGTTATCCAGCCTGTCCCAATCTTGAAGACCAAGCAAAACTATTTAATCTCATACACCCAGAAGAAATTGGCATTGAGTTAACTGAAGGTTATATGATGGAACCCGAAGCATCTGTGACTGCGATGGTCTTTGCTCATCCAGAAGGACGTTACTTTAATGTACAAATATAAAGAGCTACAAATTTGAATTTGTAGCTCTTTTTTATGTAAATATGGACATAATAAATGTTGTGTTTTTTTACAAAGATTTGATGCAAGTTAAGAGACGACATGACTTTTGAATAATTTTTGATCCTAGACGAAAAATACAAATAGTCTTTCACAACAAGGAGGAATTTTTTATATGAATAAGTTTCAAGGTATTGTCAAGATTCTCCTCGCTTGTTTTTTAGTAACAGCATCTTTTTGTATTGAAGCAAATCGCTCACAGGCGTTTACGAATCAAGTTATTCAAAAAGGTGCTGTCGGGGACGATGTTATCGAATTACAAGCGAGATTACAGTACATTGGTTTTTACAACGGAGACATTGATGGTGTTTTCGGATGGAGAACGTATTGGGCAGTTCGAAATTATCAATATGAGTTCGGGCTAGATGTTGATGGACTTGTCGGCCCAAAAATGAAAAGCATGCTAGAAAAATCAACCGAATATGATGAGCAATACGTGAAAAATCATTTGAATAAAGGAAATAAGCCAAAACATTATGGCGGTCAACCAAGAGATGAAACTCAAGTAAAGAAAAAACAGCATCAACAAGCAAAACAACAAGGTCAGCAAGGCACACAAAGTCAACAAAAACAGCAAAGTCAACAAAATCAACAAAATCAACAAAGACAGCAAAAACAACAAGGACAACAAGAACCGAATGTACAACAAGCTGTCAATACTCCAAAAGGGTTTTCTGAGAATGACATTAAATTAATGGCAAACGCTGTTCATGGAGAAGCAAGAGGGGAACCGTATGTGGGACAAGTAGCAGTAGCTGCAGTCATTTTAAACAGATTGAACAGCGCATCTTTTCCGAATGACATTGCAGGTGTAATTTTTGAACCGCGTGCATTTACGGCTGTTGCAGACGGACAAATTTGGCTAGAACCTAATGAAACTTCTAGAAAAGCTGTGCTTGATGCAATTAATGGATGGGATCCAACCGGTGGAGCAACATACTACTTTAATCCTGATACAGCAACATCTGGTTGGATTTGGACAAGACCTCAAGTCATACAAATTGGGAAACATATATTCGCACACTAAATTGGGAGGTGTTATTTTGATACGTTCATTTTTAATTGGATTATTGACCGTTGCAGTCGTAGCGACTGGTTATTGGGGCTATACCGAACATCAAGAAAAAAATTCAATTTTAATTAAAGCTGAAAACAACTATCAGCGCGCCTTTCATCAATTAACATATCGAATTGATCAACTCAGTGATGAAATTGGTTCTGCACTTGCAATGAACTCTCGAAAAAGCTTATCTCCTTCATTAGCTGAAGTTTGGAGAATCACATCAGATGCTCGCGGTGATGTTGGACAGCTGCCATTATCATTATTGCCATTTAACAAAACAGAAGAATTCTTATCTAACATTGGTGATTTTTCATATCGGGTTGCTGTAAGAGATCTAGACAAGGAACCATTAACGGAAAAAGAAATAGATACGTTGCGAAATTTGCATAAAAAATCAGGTGAGATTAAACAAGAATTAAGAAAGGTTCAATCTCTCGCTTTAGACAATAATTTACGTTGGATGGATGTCGAACTTGCTTTAGCATCAGAGAAAGAACCAATGGATAACACGATTGTTGATGGTTTTAAGACTGTTGAAAAAAATATTGAAGATGCTTCTGAAGTTGATTGGGGTACGACAGGAGAACTTCAACTTCAAGACAAAACAAATTTAAATAAAGAGTTATCAGGGAAAAAGATCTCACCGAACGAAGCAAAAAACATCGCTTTGAATTTTATTGGTGAAAAGTCTCCTTCAAATGTAAAGGTTGATGAAACATATGAAGATTCAAAGTATGCTGCTTATAACGTAATCATTGAACATTCAAATGATGAAACGACTCATATTGATATATCGAAAAAAGGCGGACACCCAATTTGGATGCTAAGTAATCGTGATGTTAAAAACAACAAAATTAGTCTAAACGATGCTTCCATTCGGGCTGAAAAGTTTTTAACAAAACAAGGCTTTAAAAACATGACACTTGCGGATAGTAATCAGTTCGACAATATTGGTATTCTCACATTTGTCCATTATGAAGATGACATTATTGTCTACCCCGATTCTGTTACAGTGAAAGTTGCTCTTGATGATGGTTCAATCATTGGATATGAAGGAATTAATTATTTAACATCTCATAAAGAAAGGACCTTTCCGAATAAGAAAATTACGATGAAAGAAGCGAAAAAACAAGTGAATCCGAATGTTGATATCCATGAAGAACAAGTAGCAATTATTAAAAATGAATTCGGAAAAGAAGTCCTCTGTTATGAATTCATCGGCACGATTGACAACGATACGTACCGTATGTACATCAACGCTACGAACGGAGAAGAAGAAAAGGTTGAAAAATTAAAAGATCCTGAACCCTTATACTCTTAATCCACCCCCTTAAGGTCCTAGTACCTTAAGGGTATTTTTATGTTTTCATTTTTGCAAATATAAGTTACTATTGACATAGGGGTGATACTAATGCTTTCAATCGGTGATACTTTGCTATTAGAAACGGTTTCAGACGATGGAAAAAAGCAAGTGTTCCGTTCTAAAGTTCTGGATATTAAAGACAAATCTTTTTTAATCGGACCACCTATCAAAGAAGCCTCAAATCGGACCGAACCAATAATCCTTGAACATACTCTTTTTAGCGCTCAATTCGTTGCAAAAAATCAAAAAGTATTTCAATTTAATACGAAAGTACTAAAAAAGAACTTAGAGAAAATTACAACATTTGAAATGGAACTTCCTAAGGAAGAGGGTTTTGTTCCAATCCAAAGACGTTCCTTCATAAGAATTAATACACAATTAAAAGTTAAAGTGTTTTCTTTAAACAATGAATTTTCTCCTTTTGATACATATACGACAAATATTTCAGCCGGCGGGCTTAAGCTTGTTTTACCTGACGAAATTCTACTTGAAAAAGCTCAAACGCTCATTTGTTCATTCGTATTACCATTACAAGACGACAGTGTCTATGTGCGACAACTGTGCAAAGTCGTACGAATTACAGATCATATTTCTAAACGATATGCATCTTTGAAGTTTGAACAAATAAATGAAACTGACCGACAATCTATAATTCGCTATTGTTTTGAGCGCCAACTCGCTTTAAGAAAAAAAGGGTTCTAATTCAAGATAAAAATGTGTTATGATCGATTCAAAAGGTTTTCCTTTGAAGTAATCTGCTTTTAATAAGCAAAATAGTATGATCTTTTAAGGCAGGTAGTCCCTGCCTTTTTCAATGTCCGAGACTTATTAGGTTGTTAACCGTGTTAAGCTAAAAGCATACAGGTGTGTCACAAATGCTGAAATGATTTTAGGAGGTTTCACGGAACATGCAAATTGCAATTGATGGACCTGCAGGGGCAGGAAAAAGCACCGTTGCCAAAAAGGTCGCAAAAGCACTTCACTATTTATATATTGATACTGGCGCTATGTTTCGTTCCCTTACTTACGAAGCGATTCGTTCAAATATTGACTTATCAAATGGCACAAAACTACGCAAACTATTAGAGAGTATCAACATAAAGTTCCTGCAAAGCGATCTAGGTCAGCAAGTATACATTAACGATGAAGACGTTACAGAACAAATTCGTTCACAAGCTGTCACGAACCATGTTTCGATCGTGGCAACACATAAAGAAGTCCGTGATGAAATGTTAATCCGTCAACAACATTTAGCAAAAAATGGCAGTGTTGTTATGGATGGACGTGATATTGGAACTTGTGTCTTAAAGGATGCTGAATTAAAAATATTTTTAACTGCATCAGTTGAAGAAAGAGCACAACGACGATACGATGAACTAAAACAAAAAGGGATTCAAACTAATTTAGAGCAATTAAAAAAAGAAATCGAAGAAAGGGATAAACGAGATTCAGAAAGAGAAATTGCACCTTTAAAAAAAGCTCAAGATGCAGTTGAAATTGATACCACTAATTTAACAATAGATGAAGTCGTTCAAAAAATATTAACTCTCGTGGAAGAGAGGATTTAATTATGTATTTATATCATCTCGGAAAAGTAATTTTATTCGTCGTTTTTAAAATCGTATTTCGATTAGAAGTAATCGGTAAAGAAAACATCCCGAAACAGCAAGGTGTTTTACTTTGCAGTAATCATATTAGTAATTTCGATCCGCCTATTCTTGGTGTTGCATCGCCTCGCATCGTTCGATTTATGGCAAAACAAGAATTATTTCATAATCCTTTCCTAAATTGGTTATTGATAAGAATTGGGGGGTTCCCTGTTAAAAGAGGATTAGGAGACAAGCAAGCATTACGAACAGGACTCGAACTTCTTAATAATGGCGAGGTTATGGGAATATTTCCCGAAGGAACGAGAAGCAAAACAGGAAAATTAGGAAAAGGCTTAGCAGGAGCAGGATTTTTCGCATTACGCTCAAACGCTGTCGTCATCCCATGTGCGATCGTTGGTACGTATAAACCTTTTAAAAAAATAAAGGTCATTTTTGGTAAACAAATTAACTTTAACCAATTAAAAAATGAAAAACGATCAGCTAAAGAAGGGACAGAAGTAATTATGCATGAAATTCGTAAATTGTTAGAAAAAGAAAGGAGAAATATTTGACATTTGCTACATTTTATATAAACCTTAAGTTAAATGGGATTCTTTTGCTGTAATTTAAGGAGGGTATGTCAATGGGTGACATGAATAAAGAAATAACAAACTTTACTCCACTTGAAGTAGGAGACGTTGTAACTGGAACCGTATCAAAAATTGAAGAAAAACACGCACTTATCGATGTGAATTACAAACTAGAAGGGGTACTCCCAATAAGTGAATTATCAAATTTACATATTGAAAAAATAAGTAACGTTCTATCTGAAGGTGACACATTGGATGTCAAAGTTATCAAATCATCTGAAGATGAACTTGTTCTTTCAAAAAGAGCGGTTGATGCCGAAAAAGCATGGGAAAAGTTAAAACCAAAGTTTGAAAATAACGAAACATTCGAGGTTGAAATCAATGATGTTGTGAAAGGTGGATTAGTAGCTGATTTAGGTGTTCGTGGCTTTATCCCTGCATCATTGGTTGAAAATTATTACGTCGAAGATTTTTCCGATTACAAAGGTAAACCCTTATCGGTAAAAATTATTGAATTTGAACCTGAGCATAACAAACTAATTTTGTCACACCGAGCTGTGTTAGAAGAAGAACGTGAACAACAAAAACAAAAAGAATTAAAAAATTTGCAACCAGGAGAGATTAAAACAGGAACTGTACAGCGAATTACACACTTCGGAGCATTCGTCAACATCGGTGCAGTTGATGGACTCGTTCACATATCTCAACTTGCCCATCATCACGTAGAGACACCTGATGAGGTTGTTAAAGAAGGCGAAGAAGTTACAGTTAAAGTCCTTTCAGTTGATGTAGAAAATGAACGAATTTCATTATCAATCAAAGAAACTCTACCTGGTCCTTGGGAACAAGTGAGCGAAAAGTTTAACAGTGGAGATGTAGTAAAAGGTACGATAAAAAGACTTGTTTCTTTCGGTGCATTCGTAGAAATCTTACCTGGAGTCGAAGGTCTCGTCCATATATCAGAAATTGCGAACCAGCATATTGAAACACCTGGTGAAGTGCTTAAAGAGAATGAGGAAATCGAAGTGAAAATTCTCGATATTAATCCTGAAGCAAAAAGAGTGTCTTTAAGTATTAAAGCACTTCAAGAAGATGATACTCAAGAAACTGTAACAAATGAAATCAAATATGACGAAACTGAATCATCATCAACTAGTTTTTCGGTTGGAGATATGATTGGAGAGCAGCTAAAAAAATATAAGTAACTGGAGAAACGTATGAGAGAAAAACGAAAACATGAACACATTGACAATGCATTAACAACGGGCCAGTTACGTTTACACGGATTTGACGATATTCAATTTGTTCATCAAAGCTTGCCTGAGACAAGGTTAGACGAAATTGAAATATCGACTGCAATTGGCGAACTGGAGCTAAGTTCACCAATCTTTATTAATGCAATGACAGGTGGCGGTGGAAAGCGGACAAAAGATATTAATGCTGCGCTTGCAGAAGTTGCAAATGAATGTAAACTTGCGATCGGTGTTGGTTCACAAATGGCCGCCATTAAAGACCGTTCACAAGAAGAAACATATAGAATCATTCGCAAAAAAAATCCGAACGGAATTGTTTTTGCGAATCTCGGCAGTGAAGCAACTTCTGACGATGCCCAACGTGCAATCGAAATGATTGAAGCAGATGCCCTTCAAATTCATTTAAATGTCGTTCAAGAACTTATCATGCCAGAAGGAGACCGTGATTTTCACTTATCGTTATCTAATATCGAGAAAATTGCCTCCCACATTAACGTACCACTTATCGTGAAAGAAGTCGGTTTTGGCATAAGCAAAGAAACTGCAAAAAAATTATCTGACGTAGGTGCTACAATTATCGATGTTAGTGGCTTTGGCGGAACGAATTTTTCAGCAATCGAAAACATGCGAAGAAAACGAACATTATCTTTTTTAAATCATTGGGGAATTCCAACGGCATGTTCATTAGCAGAAGTTAAGAAATCTTTGCCAACGATTGAAGTGATTGCATCCGGTGGAATTCAAACAAGCTTAGACGTTGCAAAAGCTATTAGCCTTGGCGCCTCAGCTTGCGGTTTAGCTGGATATATTTTAAACATTTTAGTCAATGATGGGGAAGAAAAACTAATCGAAGAAATTCAAAACATTCACCATGAAATTAAAATGATTATGACCGCCC
Source organism: Pueribacillus sp. YX66 (assembly GCF_041725775.1). Lineage (NCBI taxonomy): Bacteria > Bacillati > Bacillota > Bacilli > Caryophanales > Bacillaceae > Pueribacillus > Pueribacillus sp. YX66. The sequence goes on from NZ_JBEUEL010000005.1 coordinate 59,957, forward strand.
TCGGAACACCAAACATACATCGATTACAAAAGGCTCCGATTGTTATTAGTGGACCTACACACCATTGGTTAAAAGAAAGAGGAATTAAAACAGAAACATTTAGTCAACGATAAAACTGTCTACAATTAGACAGTTTTACTTATGTTTTTTTAGTTTTATGGCTAAAATTATAAAAACTAATGGGTGCAGGTATGAACAATGGAAAAATTTTTATTTTATTGGGTTGCTTGGTTAAGTTGGGTGTGGGCAACATGGATCATGGACAAAGGAAAACGTCGAACACAAATCGCTGTCATCTCTTTATTAGGAATTGTAAGTGCTAGCCATTCCATCTCAATGTTCGGATATACGATCAATTTAGCCATTTTATTTTTTTTATGTTTATCTATTTACTTTCTATTTGAAAAAAACATATTAACACAATTATATTTATATGTTTCAAGTATGATTGTTGCACTCGGATATGTCGCTATTTACTTATTTTCTATTTATGATCCGATCTCGCTACTGATCCCTTTTAAGTTCGTCGCACCGATCTATTTAATTTTCATTGTAACTTTTTTTGCAAAACAAATCCTCTATAAACTCGTTTTAGTATTCCTATCTGTATCATTAGGGGAAATCGTTATTGGAATCATATTAAATCAACTAGGGCTTTATAATGGAATTGGGATGATTGATTATTTAACAAATTTAACGTTATCTTTTATAAGTATTTTAATTTTAACGTTAAGTAAAGCATTGATTCAATCTTTCGAACGTTTTGTTACGAGACTTAAAGAAGAAAAAAGAAATGTAGTTTAATACTTTTTTTTGACATTGATGGAATTGAGCTTCTCTGCTACTATAAATGAGTTGACTGGTTACTACACGAATCCCTTCTTCAAAAGAAGGGGTTATTTATATCACTTGTGAGAGGAAGAGCGATATGACAAAGCCAGTAGTGGCTATAGTTGGACGACCTAATGTTGGGAAGTCCACGATTTTTAACCGGATCGTTGGCGACCGTGTTGCTATCGTAGAAGATATGCCAGGCGTGACGAGAGACCGTATTTATTCAGCGGCAGATTGGACAGGTTACGAATTTCATATCATTGATACAGGCGGAATTGAGATTGGCGATGAACCACTATTAATACAAATGCGTGAACAAGCTGAAATTGCCATTGATGAGGCAGATGTCATTCTTTTTATAGTAGATGGGAAAGAGGGGTTAACTGCTGCTGACGAAGACGTCGCTCAACTTCTTTTTCGCTCAAAAAAACCGACAGTGTTAGCGGTTAATAAAATCGATTATTTTGAACAGCGTGATTTGATTTATGAGTTCTATTCGTTAGGCTTTGGCGATCCTGTGCCAATATCTGGATCACATGGTATAGGGATAGGGAATCTACTCGATAAAATTGTTAGTCATTTTTCAAAAATTGAAAACGATGATTATGATGCAAATGTAATTCGGTTTAGCTTAATTGGAAGACCTAACGTTGGTAAATCTTCATTAGTAAATAGTATATTGGGAAGAGAAAGGGTGATCGTAAGCGATATTGCTGGGACTACAAGGGATGCGATTGACACTTCATTTGAAAGAGATGGACAAGAATATGTCATTATTGATACAGCAGGAATGCGTAAAAAAGGCAAAGTTTATGAAGCGACAGAAAAGTATAGTGTATTACGAGCATTACGAGCTATCGAACGATCTGATGTCGTATTAATCGTGTTAAATGCTGAAGAAGGCATTATTGAACAAGATAAAAAAATTGCCGGATATGCTCATGATGCTGGAAGAGCGCTAATCATTGTCGTAAACAAGTGGGATATTATAAAAAAAGATAATCAAACATTGAAAAAGTTTGAAGAGAAAATTCGTGATGAATTCCAATTTATTAGTTATGCACCCGTTTTATTCGTTTCCGCCATAACAAAACAACGTTTACAATCAATCTTACCAACAGTACAAACGGTTGCCGAAAATCATGCGCTTCGTATAAAAACAAATGTTCTAAATGATGTTATCATGGATGCAATTGCAATGAATCCGACACCAACTGATAAAGGGAAACGATTAAAAATTAATTATATCACACAAGTTTCAGTTAAACCGCCTACATTCGTGCTTTTCGTTAACGATCCAGACTTGTTACATTTTTCATATCGACGCTTTTTAGAAAATCAAATTCGTGATACATTTGGTTTTAAAGGAACTCCTATTAAAATCATAGCTCGTAAGAAAAATGACTAAGGGGGGAAAAGATGAACATTGTTTTTTCGATTATCATCGGGTATTTACTCGGATCGATAAGTTTTAGCTATTTATTGGGGAAGTACATAAAAAAAGTAGATATACGAAAATATGGAAGCGGAAATGCTGGTGCTACAAATACACTTCGCGTTCTAGGTAAAGGTCCGGCTATTGCCGTACTACTATTAGACATCGCTAAAGGGATCGTTGCTGTAATGATTAGTTCATTACTCGGAGGAGAAGAGTGGGTCCCTTTTTTAGCCGGCCTATTTGCAATCATCGGTCATAATTGGCCAATCTTTTTTGGCTTTCGTGGCGGAAAAGGAATTGCAACTACAATTGGCGTATTGCTAGTGTTAGTTCCTTATCCAGCGCTCTTAGCTGGCGTCGGGGCAATTATTCTGATCTTTTTAACTAGATATGTATCTTTAGGTTCACTCGTTTTTACTTTATTAACTCCAATTTTTATATTATTTTTTGACCAATACCCAATCTCATTTTTTTACAGTGCTCTTATCTTTACGTTGTTATCAATATGGCAACACCGTGTCAACATTAAAAAATTAATTCAAGGAAATGAAAATAAAATAGGCGAAAAGAGTAAAATTGAGGAAGTGAATAATTCATGAGCCATATCGCCCTTCTTGGTGCGGGGAGCTGGGGAACGGCGTTAGCACTCGTATTAGCAGATAACGGTTTTCAAGTTAAAATTTGGACGAGACGTTCAGAACATGCACACGAAATTAATTATAACCGCACGAACGAAAAATATTTGCCTAACATCGTCCTTCCAAGTAACATACTAGCAAATTCAACAATGGCTGATGTCGTAGACGGTTCAAATATAATTGTACTCGTTACACCGACAAAATCGATGCGGGAAGTTTTGAAAACATTAAATAAACAGTTGACTCAACCTGTCTCCATCATCCATGCTAGTAAAGGAATCGAACCAGATAGTTTAAAGCGAATTTCTGAAATCATAGAAGAAGAAATTGATAAACAATGGTTAAAGTCAATTGCTGTTTTGTCTGGTCCAAGTCATGCTGAAGAAGTAAGCTTAAGACAACCGACTACAGTAACTGTATCATCGATCGACAAACAAGCTTGTGAAGCTGCTCAAGATTTATTTATTAATGATTACTTTCGTGTCTATACAAATAAAGATATTATTGGCGTTGAACTTGGAGGAGCATTAAAAAATATTATTGCTCTTGGCGTCGGTATATGTAATGGTCTCGGGTATGGTGATAATACACGAGCTGCATTAATTACGCGAGGGCTTGCCGAGATTACTCGACTAGGAAAAGCGATGGGTGCGAATCCTTTAACTTTTTCTGGCTTAACAGGGGTTGGCGACCTCATCGTTACATGCACAAGTAAACATAGTAGAAACTGGCGAGCCGGTTATGCTTTAGGCCAAGGCAAGACTCTGCAAGACGTATTAGACAATATGGGAATGGCTGTAGAAGGCGTTAGGACGACAATGGCTGCATACCAATTATCGCAAAAGTATGCTGTTGATATGCCGATAACAGTAGAATTATACAGCGTTTTATTTAAAAATAAAAATGCGAAACAAGCTGTTGATGATTTGATGCAAAGAAAACGTACACATGAAGTTGAAGACTTAACCGCCATGTTAATACCTAAAGAAAAAAAGTAAATCACAAACTTTGTCCTCCCGCATAAACTAGTTGTAACTGCAACTGGGAGGAGGATGCTCATTGAGTCAAAATTTGTTTGATAACATTGAAAAAAGAACAAATGTAAAAAAAGAAGATATTTTAAAATTAGCCAATTCAGTTAGCAAGGCAGATTTAAAAGATGAACGTACTTTGCGAAACTTGATCGCCGATGTGTCTAGACTCGCTAACGTTCCTGTTTCTAAGGAAAAAGAAAATAAAATTGTGCAAGCGATTTTAAACAATAATATGCCTGCTGATTTATCTCAATTGACAAATATGATTAAAAAAAAATAAATTTCATCTATTATAGGCGAATCAACGATTCAGATCTTTCGCGAATAACATAGACTATTACCGTAAGACAGATAAAAGCTGTTTTCGTTTGAAACGATTTGGTCATCTAGCTGAAGAAAAAAGCCCCTTTACTTCAGCCTTAACACACCTAATACAAATCGATGTGAGCTATTCTTCAAATTGAAGAATAGCTCTTATTTCTTCTTTATTCACCAAAAGTTTTTATCACGTGGCAACCGGCCGTAAGAGCGCGCTTAATAGTCAAATCACAAACTGGAGGCTAACGAGTCGCTCATTACGTAATAAACCTTTCTAACCATCAGTCGGTTATGAATTTCCACTGATCGAAGTTTTGCTTTATGCTATAATGTGAAAGGATAATAAAAGGAGGCATTAAGATGTCACCAGGCTTAATGAAAATGTGGGTCTCTTTTGTTGCAATCGCATTGATGTTTGTTGCAGTCATTACAATATTGCTAAGTCGTGATAAATTAAAAGGTGTTTTAAAAATTATCGTGTCCACATTCGCATATTTATGTATGATAGTTGCTGGTTTTATTATGTTTATCGTTGTTTTTAGTGGCCCAGTGCCAGAATAGTCGAATGAATAGAGGCTTCAAAATCATGAAAAATAAATTTTATTTATGTGTTAGCTTCTTTTTAATCATTTTTTTAACAGGTTGTCTCTATCCCGAAGATAGGAAAGCGCAAAATCAAATTCCATACGAAGATCAGTTACAATCCGTTCAAAATGCCGTCGATCAATATTTGAACGATCATCAAGTTTTGCCAATTATGAATCGTGATCAAGATACACCAATATATCAAAAGTATCCGATTGATTTTAACAAACTTCTTCCTCGTTACATACAAGAACCTCCAGGAAATGCTTATGAAAATGGTGGAGTGTTTCAATATGTACTTGTTAACGTAGAAGAAAATCCAACAGTAAAATTAATCGACTTACGCATCGTCGAAGCGATTCGTGATTATCAATTTCAAATTAATCAATACAAACGTGAAAACAAATACATTCCATTCGGCAAAGTGATTGACAAACATTTATTTCAACTAAATCATGAAGCACTGGGGATAGAAACAACTCCACAAGTTAAAAGCCCAATCACTGGAAACCATTTGCCGTTTATCGTGAATGGGCAAGGTGAAATATTTGTTGACTATTCTCAAGATCTATATCAACTTTTACAAGGGTATGGGGATATATATGATTTTGAAGAAGGACAAGAAGATATTCGTGATCTTATCGTATATCATTCACATTTTGTTCCTGTCTTTTCTGTTCCTTATACTGTTGTAGACGGAATGCCGACTTTTCTGTCAGATTAAAGACATTTTTTGGTATGAAACTTCCCTTTTTATAATAAAAGTATAAAAAGGGAAGTTTTTTGATCAAATTAACAAAATAAATCTGCCGCTTCATTTTTATCGTGTCATAACTTTTGGACAACATCATAGATTGATAATGTACGTAGCAGGTCTGATCAAAAATTAACGTGAATTTTTAGATTCTGTCCCAACTATATTGTATTCGGAGGGGATGAAATGGAAAAAGTGGATATCTTTAAAGATATTGCAGAACGAACAGGAGGTGATATTTATTTAGGCATCGTCGGTCCTGTACGAACAGGCAAGTCAACATTTATAAAAAAATTTATGGAGTTGGTTGTCTTACCAAATATTGAAAACGAAGCTGACAAAATTAGGGCTCAAGACGAACTACCACAAAGTGCTGCTGGTCGGACAATTATGACAACAGAGCCGAAATTTGTTCCAAACAATGCTGTTTCAATTACAGTTGATGAAGGGCTAGAGGTAAATGTTCGATTAGTCGATTGTGTAGGTTACGCTGTCCCGAGTGCAAAAGGATATGAAGATGAGTCAGGTCCAAGAATGATTAATACTCCTTGGTATGATGAGCCAATTCCCTTCCAAGAGGCATCTGAGATCGGTACGAGAAAAGTTATACAAGAGCATTCAACATTAGGTGTTGTCGTTACAACAGATGGTTCGATTGGTGAATTGCCTAGAGAAGAATACATTGAATCTGAAGAAAGGGTCATAACGGAACTAAAGGAAGTTGGGAAACCGTTTATCGTCATTATTAATTCAGCACATCCTCATCATCCTGAAACGACAGCATTAAAAAAAGAAATGATGGAAAAATATGACATTCCTATTCTTGCCATGAGTGTAGAAAACATGACCGAACAAGATATCAATCTCGTATTAAAAGAAGTCCTTTTTGAATTCCCAGTCTTAGAAGTAAACGTTAATTTGCCAAGTTGGGTTATGGTCCTTAAAGAAGGACATTGGTTGCGAGGAAGCTACGAAGAAGTCGTACGTGAAACTGTTAAAGATATTAAAAGATTACGAGATGTTGATCGTGTCGTCAACCAATTCACGGAGTTTGAATTTATTGATGACGCAAAACTAGCTGGAATTGAAATGGGTCAAGGAATTGCTGAAATTGACTTATATGCACCAGATGATTTGTATGATGACATTTTAAAAGAAGTCGTCGGTGTTGAAATTCGCGGAAAAGATCACCTATTGCAGCTCATGCAAGAGTTTGCCCACGCTAAATCCGAATATGATCAAGTTGCAGATGCACTAAAAATGGTAAAGCAAACAGGTTATGGAATTGCAGCACCAACGCTGAATGATATGAGTTTAGACGAGCCAGAAATTATACGGCAAGGCTCTCGATTTGGTGTAAGACTGAAAGCTGTCGCACCTTCCATTCATATGATTAAAGTAGACGTACAATCTGAATTTGCTCCGATTATCGGGACAGAAAAGCAAAGTGAAGAACTTGTACGCTATTTAATGCAAGACTTTGAGGAGGACCCGCTTTCAATTTGGAACTCTGATATTTTTGGCCGCTCACTTAACTCAATCGTTAGAGAAGGAATTCAAGCAAAATTATCTTTAATGCCTGAAAATGCTCGCTACAAATTAAAAGAAACACTTGAACGAATTATAAATGAGGGCTCTGGTGGATTAATTGCAATCATTTTATAACGTTCTAAGAGGTGATATAGTACAATATATATCACCTTTTTTATTTTTTTAAGAAAGGATAGATTTTCACTTCTTTTAAAGTCTGTCCTTATAATTTTTAACACTTTTTGTCGAAAAATGACTAAAAAAGAGGGCTTTTCTAGAAAATTTATAATATTTCCTAGAAAAATATTGAATTTATTGCTGTATTCATTTAATATAAGCGGTGTCAACCGTTGATACTGCTTAGCAAAGTATAAAAGTCTAGATTTCTGTTAAAGAAAGTAGTATCACAAATTTTGAGAGGAGGTGAATAGGAATGAACAAAACAGACTTAATTAATTCTGTTGCGGAAGCTACAGAATTATCTAAAAAAGATGCAACAAAAGCAGTCGAAGCTGTTTTTGATTCGATCACGGACTCATTACGTCAAGGTCAAAAAGTTCAACTCATTGGTTTTGGAAACTTCGAAGTGCGTGAACGCGCTGCTCGAAAAGGTAGAAATCCTCAAACTGGTGAAGAAATCGATATTGCTGCAAGTAAGGTGCCAGCATTTAGACCAGGTAAAGCCCTAAAGGAAGCTGTAAAATAAACGACATACATAGGGCAAAAAAGAGTCGATAGTCGACTCTTTTTTTATTTTTTGCATTTATTTTCGTGAATTGGTAAGTTTTCTTTACGTTTAGGGTATAGCTATGCTAAAATTCCTTTGAATGGAGGAATGAAGATTGACGCAATTTGATAGCGAAAAAATAGAACGTGCAGTAGAAATGTTACTAGAAGCAATCGGAGAAGATCCTTTACGAGAAGGACTAGCAGATACTCCTAAACGTGTTGCAAGGATGTATGAAGAAATTTTTCAAGGGATAAACCAAGACCCTAAAGAATATTTCCAAACGATTTTTGGAGAAGATCATGAAGAATTGGTTTTAGTAAAAAATATTCCGTTTTATTCGATGTGTGAACACCATCTCGTACCATTTTTCGGAGAAGCTCATGTTGCGTACATTCCGAAAGGTGGAAAAGTTACCGGGCTAAGCAAGCTTGCTCGTGCTGTAGAAAGTGTTGCTAGAAGACCGCAATTACAAGAAAGAATTACATCTACAATCGCAAATTCCATCGTTGAAACACTTACACCACACGGCGTAATGGTTGTCGTTGAAGCAGAACATATGTGTATGACGATGCGGGGAATTAAAAAACCGGGCTCGATAACGGTTACTTCAGCTGTTAGAGGAGTTTTTGAAGAAGATGCTGCTGCAAGAACAGAAGTGTTAAATTTAATTAACAATAGATAATGAGGTGTATGGCGGTGAGTAGCCAAGACTTTTTTGTGATTAAAGCAAAAGAAAATGGTGTGAATGTCATTGGGCTAACGAGAGGTACAGACACACGCTTTCATCATTCTGAAAAACTAGATAAAGGTGAAGTGATGATCGCTCAATTTACTGAGCATACATCAGCAGTCAAGGTTCGAGGAAAAGCAGTCATTCAAACGAGCCATGGCATCATTGATACAGAAGATTAAACCAAGGTGTCAAAACGAAAGCAGTTAATTAGAGGCATGACACCTGCTTTTCTTTTTTTATGTGCTATAATACATTCATATATTCAGTTATTTTTCACTTTTTCATATAGATTAGGGGATTTCTAATGAACAGTAACGAACTTTATTTAGAAGCAGCTGAATTAAAGGACGCAATCCAGCAAGCGCTATATCATCCGTACATATTTAAACACATTGAACCACCGATTATTGATGATGAAAAGCTGCTACTTTTATGTTCGATTACAGATGAATCAAATAAACATACACGGAAAGAAATGATTATAAGTACAATGCTCGTTCAAACTGCGATCGATATCCATGAACGAATCTTATATATCGATCTAATAACGAATGATCATAAATCTCGGCAATTAACCGTGTTAGCTGGAGATTACTATAGCAGCCTCTATTATGAGCGATTAACTGCAGTTAATAAACAACTACTTATTCGTTTACTAGCCGATGGAATTAAAGAAATAAATGAATTAAAAACGCTCTTTCTTTATGGTGAAAATATAAATACTGATGAGCTTATATCGATTCAAAAGAAAATTGAAAGCAACATTATAAACCAATTTTCTATTGCAACGATTGGTAAAGAGATTTCTGATGAGGTAAAGCAATTGTTGTTACTAAAACGGATCATTCATGAAAAAAGGTTAGAAGAGAACGGCAAACATTCAATTTGGACTCATTTATTTGGACGTCATCTCAATCAAATTAAACGTTCTCAAAAAATTCATTTATTATCCGAATCAATGTACGAACAAACAAGTCAAATTATTAAATCTGTCTTGTTTAAAACCCATCGTAAGCTTGAAACATTGTTAGCTGACCATGGAAATAACGTGGTCACCTTAATTTTTAACAATCAAACAGAATTATTAAATAAATTGAGCAATTTTTCGGAAGAAGGGTAGATTACCGTGACCTCAAAAGAACAACGTGTACATCGTGTCTTTGAGAGAATTTCAAACAAATATGATTACATGAATTCCGTTATTAGCTTTAAAAGACACGTTGCATGGCGTAAAGACACAATGAAACGAATGAATGTAAAAGAAGGAGCGACCGCTTTAGACGTTTGTTGCGGAACTGCAGATTGGACAATCATGCTGTCTGAAGCAGTCAGTAAAAGCGGATACGTTCACGGTTTAGATTTTAGTAAAAACATGCTTAAAATAGGGCAAGAAAAAGTTAACAATTTAAACTTGAAAAATGTTAAGCTTGTACATGGTAATGCGATGGATCTCCCTTTTGATGATCATACGTTTGATTATGTTACGATTGGCTTCGGACTTCGAAATGTCCCAGATTATCTGCAAGTATTAAAAGAAATGAGCAGAGTCGTTAAACCAGGCGGGATGATCGTGTGCCTTGAAACATCCCAACCAACTATTCCTATATTTAAACAAGCCTACTATTTTTATTTTCGATTTATTATGCCTATACTTGGAAAGCTATTTGCAAAAAGCTATCAAGAATATTCATGGCTTCAAGAGTCTGCAAAAGATTTTCCAGGTAGTGATGAATTAGCTCGCTTGTTTGAAAAGGCTGGTCTTCAAGACGTACAAGTAAAAAAATATTCTGGTGGTGTCGCTGCGATGCATCTTGGATATAAGCCAAAAGATTAATACCTAAGGTGGATAACATGAATTTGAATACAATTTATGCTTCATTGCGAGCAGATTTATCAACAATTGAAGACGAGATGGAACGGGCAGTACAAACAGACCAACCTGTTTTACTGCAAGCCTCTCAGCAACTATTACGAGCAGGGGGAAAACGACTTCGTCCTGTGTTTGTTTTGCTTGCAGCCAAATTCGGAGATTACGATTTTAATAAAATTAAAGAGGTTGCGATTGCACTTGAATTAATTCATACCGCATCCCTCGTTCATGATGATGTCATTGATGATGCAGATGTTCGGAGAGGAAAGCCGACAGTTAAAGCGAAGTGGAATAATCAAACTGCTATGTATACAGGTGATTATATTTTATCACAAGCGATAGAGCGAATAACGTTAATAAATGCTCAAAAAGTCCATAGTATCTTATCAAAAACGTTAAAAGAGCTAAACATCGGTGAAATTGAACAAATCCGAGACCAATTTAATTGGAATCAAAATTTACGTCAATATTTGCGAAGAATTAAACGGAAAACAGCATTATTAATCGCAACAAGTTGTCGCTTAGGTGCAATCGTAAGCAACGTTCCGCTTCATTATCAAAAACATCTAGAACGGTTTGGATATTATGTTGGAATGTCTTTTCAAATTACAGATGATATTTTAGACTTTGTCGGCACAAAAAAAACTCTTGGCAAACCATCTGGTGGAGACTTAAAACAAGGGAACGTAACACTTCCAACCCTATATGCAATGTCTTTTCCTAAAATAAAAGAAAAAATTGTTTCAAGCTTTAAAGATGAAAACATAACAGAGAAATCATTACAAACAATTTTACAGTTGATCCGTTCTTCAGGAGCCATTGAAAAGTCAATTTCATTAAGTAATCTCTATCTTAATAAAGCAAAAAAAGAACTTTTGCAATTACCGATTTGTTCAGCGCGAGATTCACTTTTACAAATTGCAGATTCAATTGGAAATCGTAAATTTTAATACGTATTTGTTTTAAACGACAAATTTTGATAAAGTATATTTGGTTTACGTTCAATAAGGACGATATTACAACTTAATGTATACAGTAAAAGATAAAGCGAGGCGATTCCTATGGAGAAAACTTTTTTAATGGTAAAGCCCGATGGAGTTCAACGAAACTTAATCGGTGACATCGTTTCACGTTTTGAGAAAAAAGGCTTTCAACTATGTGGAGCGAAACTAATGAATATTTCACGTGAATTAGCAGAAGAACATTACGGTGAACATAAAGAGCGCCCATTCTTTGGAGAACTCGTTGATTTTATCACTTCTGGTCCTGTGTTTGCTATGGTTTGGCAAGGCGAAAATGTTATTGCCACTGCGAGAAAAATGATGGGCGCTACAAATCCACAAGAAGCTGATACGGGGACAATTCGCGGTGATTACGGAATTCAAGTCGGAATGAATATTATTCACGGGTCAGATAGCCAAGAAAGTGCTGAAAGAGAAATCAATCTTTTTTTCCAGACCGAAGAAATTATAAATTATGATAAAACGATGAACAAATGGATTTAACATTGTAACTTTACAAGCCAGCCTTACAAGGTTGGCTTGTTTACTAATTTGAAAGGAAATAATAAAGATGGGGGACTACAATCAATTCATACAGCAAATAAAATCTTTGTTACATCTCGATTTAGACTTATATAAAGAAGCTCAAATGAAAAGAAGGCTAACTTCATTTCGAGAGAGAAAAGGGTATACTTCATTTCATCAACTTTATACGGCAATGGAAAACGATTTCACGCTTCAGTCTGAATTTCTAGATAGAGTAACGATTAACGTTTCAGAGTTTTTTCGTAACTATAAAAGATGGGAAATTCTCGAAACTAAAATATTACCGAACATACTGGAGCACAAATCACAAATTAATGTATGGAGTGCTGCGTGCTCAACGGGAGAAGAACCGTATACGTTAGCAATCATTTTAGCAAACTTCTTACCGCTTCATTCGATCTCAATTTTAGCAACAGACATCGATGCAAAAGTGATTGAGAAAGCAAAAATAGGACGATATTCAGAACATTCATTAAAGGAAGTTCCTACACAAATAAAAAACGAAAATTTTACAAAAATAAATTCAAATGAATATGAAGTCAATCAAAATTTAAAAAAGATCATTCAATTTCGTGATCAAGATTTGTTTCAATCTTCGTATCATCAAGAGTTCGATTTAATTGTATGTAGAAATGTATTAATTTATTTTACAGAAGAAGCAAAGCAACGGCTCTATTGTAAATTTAATCGCGCACTAAAAAAAGATGGAATCCTTTTCGTTGGTAGCACGGAACAAATTTTCCAACCGCAAAATTATGGATTTACAACAGAAGATACTTTTTTCTATCGGAAAATTTCATCTCCGTTTACATAAAAAGTATGGTATATTTAGTACATAAAAGCACTAAAGAGTTTGAAGTAGATAAAAAGGAAGTGTTACGTCATGCGTTTTTTAACAGCAGGTGAATCACATGGACCCCAACTAACTGCGATCATTGAAGGTGTTCCAGCTGGTTTACCGCTTACTGTAGAAGATATTAATCATGACCTTGCTAGAAGACAAAAAGGGTACGGTCGAGGTCGAAGAATGATCATCGAAAAAGACCAAGTTCAAATAAAAAGTGGTGTTCGTCACGGATTCACGACTGGGGCACCGATAACGCTAATCGTTGAAAACAACGATTGGAAACATTGGACGAAAATTATGGGTGCTGAGCCGATTACAGAAGAGGAAAAAGCTAAAATGAGACGTGTCATTACGAGGCCTCGCCCGGGTCATGCAGATTTAAACGGAGCAATTAAATATGGTCATCGAGATATGCGAAATATTTTGGAACGTTCATCAGCCCGTGAAACGACAATTCGCGTTGCTGTCGGTGCTGTCGCTAAAAAGATTTTATCCGTATTTAATATTCAAGTGGCAGGACATGTTCGCGTTATCGGTGGAATCGAAGCAAAAGATATTGAATATTCATCACTACAAGACTTAATGGAACGATCTGAGCAATCCCCTGTTCGTTGCCTTGATAAACAAGCAGAAAAGAAAATGATGGAAGCAATTGATGACGCGAAAAAAAACGGCGACTCTATTGGTGGGATTGTAGAAGTCATTGTTGACGGTGTACCAATCGGTTTAGGCAGTCATGTTCATTATGATCGAAAATTAGACGGGAAAATTGCCCAAGCGATTATGAGCATTAATGCGTTTAAAGGGGTTGAAATTGGAATCGGATTTGGGGCTGCATATTCACCTGGCAGTCAAGTTCATGATGAAATCATTTGGAATGACCAAAATGGATATTCGAGGCGTACAAATCGGCTCGGTGGTTTTGAAGGTGGCATGACGAACGGAATGCCAATCGTTGTTAAAGGGGTTATGAAACCTATTCCAACCCTATATAAACCTCTTGAAAGTATAGACATCGATACAAAAGAAACGTTTACAGCTAGTATTGAACGTTCAGACAGTTGTGCTGTACCCGCTGCAAGTGTCGTTGCCGAATCAGTCGTTGCATGGGAAGTAGCGAATGAATTTCTTGATAAATTTGGGGATGAACGTTTATCGGGTATCGAAAAGAACTATAAAGACTATATCGAATACGCGAGAACTTTTTAATGATGGAAACCATTCAAATTAACACAAAATCAAAGCATTATCCTCTATTTATCGGAAATGGAATTCGCCATAAGTTACAAGATCTGATTCAGTCATTAAATAAACCATTTTCAAGTTATCTCATTATTACCGATGAAATGGTTGCAAAATTTTACTTAACTGACCTAGTCAACACGTTAAACGGTTCACATGTATTTACCCATATTGTTCCAAACGGTGAAGAAGCAAAATCGATCGATTACTATTATGAATGCTTAACAAAAGCATTAGAATGTGGACTTGATCGCAAATCATGTATTATCGCATTAGGCGGTGGAGTTATCGGAGATTTAGCTGGATTTGTTGCTGCAACATATATGCGTGGCATTGCATTCATCCAAATTCCAACAACATTACTTGCCCATGATAGTAGTGTTGGTGGGAAAGTAGCGATTAACCACTCACTCGGGAAAAACATGATCGGCGCTTTTTATCAACCTGATGCGGTCATTTATGATGTTGAAACATTACAATCACTAAGTGATACTGAATGGCGCTCAGGATTTGCCGAAGTGATTAAACATGGACTCATTTGGGATAAGCAACTGTTTGAGCAAATTCGGTCGATCCAATCACTCCAACAGTTAAAACAGAGTGATTTAATCTCAATTTTAAAACGAGCCATCAAAGTAAAAGCAGAAATTGTTTCTGAAGATGAAACAGAAAAAGGGATACGGTCATATTTAAACTTTGGACATACGCTCGGTCATGCAATTGAAGCAGAACTTGGCTACGGAACGATTAGCCATGGTGAAGCTATCATAATTGGCATGATCTTCGCCATGAAGTTGAGCGAAAAACATTATGAAAATCATTTAAATATAAAGCCATTGGAAAAATGGTTTCATTCACTTGGTTTTACGACTTCTATCCCATCGTCATTATCAGCCGAACAGCTCATCAATAAAATGAAAAATGATAAAAAATCACATCAGGGATTAATTACGATGATTTTACTTAAAGAAGTCGGAAAGGTTGAAAGTGTTCCATTTCAAGAAGGCACCCTCTATCACTATTTAAAAAAAGAAATCGAGAGGGAGATGAAAACAGATGATTCGCGGAGTTAGAGGAGCAATAACGACAGAAGCAAATGAAGAAAAACAAATGTTAGAAGCAACAAAAGAAGTCATTGCCGAAATGATTAAAGAAAATGAAATAACACCTGAACAAGTCGCCCAAGTGATCATTACTGTAACACCTGATTTAAATGCGACATTCCCTGCAAAAGCATTACGTTTATTTGAAGGTTGGACATACGTTCCCGTAATGTGCGCGACTGAAATTGATGTACCGAATGCACTTAAAAAGTGTATCCGTATTATGATGACCATTAATACGGATAAACACCAAACCGAAATTAAACATATTTATTTAAAAGATGCAAAGCAGTTACGTCCAGAATTCACACGTTGACAACAAACGATGTAACGTTTATCCTTGTCATAGAAAGTATTGATAAGTTAGATGAGTTGAGTTAGAGATGAGAGAGTTGAGTTGAGGAGAGCTGAGGGAATAATCTGATCATTAACCCTAAGGCCTTCTTTTGCCTTAGGTTTTTTATTTATGCACTGTCATATTTTTAATCTTCTTATTTTCCCCTCAACTTATTCTCACATCTACCAATTAACGAGGTGAGAATAATGTCTACAAATTACGAAGATTTTTTAAAAGCCACCTATAAATTCAATACGATTCCCGTATTTGAACGATTTTTCCTTGATACGATGACCCCCATTCAAATATTTCAAAAGTTAAAAGAAAGTGCCTGTTTTATTTTAGAAAGTAAAGACCAAGCATCACAATGGGCGAAATACTCCTTTATCGGCATCAATCCGTACGTCGTATTACAAGAAGAAGACCACCATTTTGTTGCGCAAACGAAAGATGGTGAAGTAATAACGAAAGAAAAACGTTTTCGTGAAGCGTTACTTCATACGGTATCAAAGTTAAATCCAATGCCGATTCATATTCAACTTCCATTTACTGGCGGTGGTGTAGGCTACATGAGCTATGAAGGAATTTCTGAATTTGAAGAATCGATGACTCTTCATCCTCATAACGACTTAAATGTTCCGAGATTTCACTTTTCATTTTGTGAAACGATCATCGCCTATGATCACGATTTAAAAGAAATTACGATCATAACACATGTATTTATTAATAAACATACAAACAATCAAAATTTTAAAAAATTATACGAAAACGCGAAAAAGAACATTCGCAACATTATGAAACTTCTATTGGAAGAGGATGGTGTATCGACTCCATTATTTCAAATGCCAAATCAGTCAGACGAAGTAAGCTTCAACGAAATACAAACGAACTTTACAAAAGAAGCATTTGTCAATGCAGTATTAAAAGTTAAAAAATATATTCACAATGATGAAATTTTACAAGCTGTAATATCTCAACGTTTCGAAAGAGACATTACCGTTTCAGGATTAGATATTTATCGGGTTCTCCGTGTTATTAACCCTTCACCTTACTTATTTTATTTAAAAATTAATGATTTCGAAGTCGTCGGCAGTTCACCTGAAAAGCTCGTCCAAGTAAATGGAAAGCATATCGAAATACACCCGATTGCAGGAACTAGGCGACGTGGTGACACAATAGAAGAAGATAAAAGACTTGCCGAAGAGTTATTACACGATGAAAAAGAACGTGCAGAACATTTGATGCTCGTTAATTTAGCGAAAGAAGAGATCGCGCGTGTCGCCAAACCGGGAACAGTATCCGTTCACTCATTAATGGAAATAGCGTATTTTTCTCACGTTATGCACATCATTTCAAAAGTTACGGGAACACTTCATGAGTATTCAATGCCAATTGATGCTTTAATCTCAGCTTTCCCAGCAGGAACGTTATCCGGTGCACCTAAACTAAGGGCAATGGAAATTATTAAAGAAGTAGAGCCTGTAGCAAGAAACTTATACGGCGGGGCAATCGGATACATTGGTTTTGACGGGAATATTGATTCCTGTATTACGATCCGAAGCATTTTTATAAAAAATCAAAAAGCTTACGTACAAGCCGGTGCTGGTGTCGTTGCTGAATCCATTCCTGAGCATGAATGGGAAGAAACAAGAAATAAAGCGAAAGCGTTAATAAAAGCAATTGGCATTGCGGAGCAATTATTTAATAAAAAGGGGGTCACTCATCATGTTTAAAAACTTTTTACAACAAGCGCTCAACGGAAAAGTATTTTCAGAGAAAGAAGCACAACTATTGATGGACGAAATTATGTCAGGAAAGGCGACACCGAGTCAAATTGCTAGTTTACTGACAATTATCGAACTTCGCCAAAGTACAATTGATGAAATTACAGGATTTGCTAGATCAATGAGGAACCATGCAACTCCTGTTCATCACAATGAAAAATTTCTCGTTGATACATGTGGAACGGGTGGAGATGGATCTTCAACTTTCAATATTTCAACAGCTGTAACGTTTTTGCTAGCAGCAAAAGGGATACCAGTCGCAAAACACGGAAACCGGTCTGTTTCATCAAAATCCGGAAGTGCTGATGTGCTTGAAAAACTGGGCGTACCTATCCAATCAACTCCCGAAGAAGCATCGAAAAAATTAAAAGAAAATAAAATGTGTTTTTTATATGCGCCATTTTACCATTCTTCTATGAAACATGCCGTAACACCACGAAAGGAAATTGGTTTTCGCACTGTATTTAATATTTTAGGACCGATGACAAATCCAGCGAGAAGCAATTACCAATTAGTCGGTGTATACAGCAGTGTACTCGCTGAAAAAATGGCTGAAGCTCTTCACCGTTTAGGTACAAAACGTGCTTTACTCGTAACCGGACGAGATGGACTTGACGAATGTTCCATTTCATCAATTACAGATATTGTTGAATTAAATGATGGAAAGATTACACGTTATACAATTAGTCCCGAACTTGTAGGACTTAATCGCGGAAATAATGATGAATTAAAGGCATCTTCAATTGATGAAAGTGCAACATTAATTTTACAAGTTTTAAAAGGTGAAGCCCCTGAATCGGCATTAAATATCGTTCTTTTAAATGCAGGAGCAGCACTTTATACAGTTGGTGTAACAGATTCAATCGCTGAAGGCGTTCATGAGGCAAGAAAAGTTATAAAAAATGGAGACGCTTTTCGTAAATTAAAAGAATTAGCATCTGGGGAGGTGCAACTTCGTGCTCAATAAAATTTTACTTCAAAAACAAAGAGAAGTTAATAACTTCACGATTCCAAATGTGAAACGAAAACATGAAAACAGATCATTTGTAAACGCGTTGAAAAACCCAAATCACTCTGTTGCGCTTATCGCAGAAATAAAACGAGCATCTCCATCAAAAGGAATAATTAATGACAGCGTGGATCCAGTTAATGTTGCAAAGGCATACGAGAATGCAGGGGCAGATGCAATTTCCGTTTTAACAGATACTACTTTTTTTAAAGGAACGATCGACGATTTAATGGTTGTAAAAGAAAATGTCAACCTTCCGATTTTAAGAAAAGATTTTATTATCGATAAAAAACAAATAGATGAAAGTAAAGTGATTGGTGCAGATGCGATTTTATTAATCGTAAAAGCACTCGGTGCTGAGAAAACGTATGAATTTTACATGTACGCTATAGACATGGGTTTAGATTGCCTTGTTGAAATCCATGAGGCGATAGAACTTTTTCAAGTCCTTGAATTTTTTACACCTGCTGTCATCGGAGTGAATAACCGTAACTTAGCAAACTTTAACACGACATTACAAATGACTGAATCGGTCGCAAATTTTATCCCGAAAGAATCAATATTTATTAGTGAAAGTGGGATACACTCTCGAGAAGATATTGATACAGTAAAACAGCTTGGTGCTCATGGAGTTTTAGTTGGGGAAGCGTTAATGAAAGCGTCTACTCCAGAAGCTGGTATTAAACAGCTATTTTCAAGCGAGCGGATGAATTTAAAATGAAAATTAAATTTTGCGGAAACCATTCATTATTAGACGTGAAAAACACCACTAGTAGTGATGCTCATTATATCGGATTTGTGTTCGCTAAATCAAAAAGACAAGTAAAGCCCAAAGAAGTGCAACAGTGGCTTGCACAAGTAGAGCATAAATCTTCAAAGCAACGCACTGTTGGAGTGTTTGTTAATAACACAGTAGAATTTATTGAACAAGCGGTTCGGGTTGCATCTTTAGATATCGTTCAACTCCATGGAACTGAAACCCCTGCGTTTGCTGAACGTTTGAAAAAAGTTTGCGACGTAGACGTATGGAAAGTGATTCACCATGATGATAGAGCTCTCGACCGAATGGAACAATTCGGTCAGAGCATCGATGCTTTTTTAATAGACAATAAATCCGAAAGGGCGTGGGGTGGAACTGGAAAAGCTTTTGACTGGTCATTCGTCCCCCGTTACATTAAGAAAGCTCATTCATTTCAAAAACCGTGTTTCATTGCGGGTGGGGTAAATGTGATGAATGTACGTGATTTAATGAAGTATCAACCAGATGGAATCGATCTCGCAAGTGGGATTGAGACAAATCTAAAAAAAAATAAACAGAAAATGATTGAACTACAGGAGCGTGTAAAATTAAATGACAATTACGGTACCAAATAAATTCGGGCGATTCGGTGGAAAATTTGTTCCAGAAACGCTAATGGAAGCACTTGAAGAGCTTGAAGAAAGTTTAGCATCAGCTTTAACTGATGAAACGTTTATTCAAGAATACACTGAAATTTTACAAAACTATTAAGTAAACCGACCCCGTTAACGTATGCTAAAACATGTTCACAACAATTAGGCGGAGCGAAAATTTACTTAAAACGAGAAGTTTTAAATCATACTGGGGCACATAAAATTAACAATGCAATCGGGCAAGCCTTGCTTGCGCAACGAATGGGAAAACGAAAAATCGTTGCCGAAACTGGAGCTGGACAGCACGGTGTTGCATCTGCGACAATCGCAGCCCATTTCTGACTACAATGTAAAGTATTTATGGGTGAAGACGATATGAAACGTCAAGCGTTAAATGTCTTTCGTATGCAATTGCTCGGTGCAGAAGTGATTCCTGTCTCATCGGGTAGTAAAACTTTAAAAGATGCAACTAACGAAGCCATTCGTTACTGGGTATCTAATGTCGAAGATACTTTTTATTTAATCGGCTCTGTTGTTGGGCCTCATCCATACCCAATGATGGTGAGAGAATTCCAACGGAGCATTGGAGAAGAAACGAAAAAAACAGTTTAACAACTTATATAAGCAATTGCCCGACGTTGTCATTGCTTGTGTCGGAGGTGGCAGCAATGCCATCGGAATGTTTCATTCTTTCCTCGACGAAGACGTACAGCTAATTGGAGTTGAAGCAGCAGGAAAAGGTGTTGGAACAGGGAAACATGCAGCAACAATTTCGAAAGGAACACTCGGTGTTATTCTTGGTTCAATGACATACTTACTTCAAAACGAAATGGGTCAAATTCAAGAGCCGTATTCAATTTCAGCGGGACTAGATTATCCTGGTGTTGGACCTGAACATGCTTATTTAGCCGAAACAGGGCGTGTTGAATATACGAATGCGACAGATCAAGAAGCACTGGATGCTCTAATTTTTTTATCTAGAACAGAAGGGATTATTCCTGCAATTGAAAGGGCTCACGCATTAGCTGAAGCATTTAAACGCGCAAAAGAAATGGACAAAACCGAATGTATTGTTGTATGTTTATCAGGCAGAGGAGACAAAGACGTGCATACGTTAATGGAAAAATTAGGGGAGAAACATAATGACAGATCGATTTAAAACTTATATAAGCAAGATTTATTATTCCGTTTATTGTTGCTGGTGATCCGAATTGTGAAACAACAATCGAAATGGCACTCACATTACAAAAAGCTGAAGAAAATGTGATTGAGCTCGGAATTCCATTTTCCGATCCATTAGCTGATGGTCCTGTCATTCAATCCGCTGCTACACGAGCATTAAAACAAAATATGACGTTAGAAAAAGCGATTAAACTCGTATCTAAAATGAGAAATAAAGGTCTACAAATCCCTGTCGTCATATTTACTTATTATAATCTTTTGCTACAATTAGGACATGAACGCTTTTTCGCGTTAATGAAGGAAAATGATGTCGATGGTTTACTCGTTCCCGATTTACCGTTTGAAGAAAGCACAGATTTAAGAAAAGCATGTGAAGAAGAAAAAATCACATATATTTCGCTCGTTGCTCCAACGACTTCTGAATTACGCTTAAAACAAATAATTAAAAATGCACAGGGCTTTCTTTATTGTGTTTCATCTTTAGGTGTTACAGGAATACGTAATGACTTTCATCCTTCCGCATACACTTTTTTAAATAAAGTGAAGTCTTATGCGACGATCCCAGTTGCTGTCGGTTTCGAGATTTCAAACAAAGAACAAATTAATCAACTACGAGATTATTGTGATGGTGTGATTATCGGTAGGGCAATCGTGAAGGAAATCGAAAATAGGGAACGTGAACTCCTTCAAGAAGAAACAAGACAAAAAGCGTTATCTGACATTTATCAATTTATACATTCTTTAACAACATAACAGAGGAAGTGTAGAACCATGCAAGTAAAGCCTCAATTAATTCCACTTAAACCTTATGAACCGGGTAAACCGATCGATGAGGTGAAACGCGAGCTCGGATTAGAAAAAGTGATCAAGCTTGCCTCAAACGAAAATCCTTTCGGTTGTTCCGAAAAAGCAAAAGAGGCCATTCGTAAAGAGCTTAATCAAATGCACATTTACCCCGATGGATATGCATACGAAATTAGGCAAAAAGTTGCTGAACACTTAAATGTCAACAAGGAACAACTTATTTTTGGGAATGGCTCTGATGAAGTGATTCTCATTTTATGTCGCGCGCTTTTATCCCCAAATAAAAATACGGTGATGGCTCAACCTTCATTTTCCCAATACAAACATAATGCATTAATTGAAGGTGCTGAAATTCGTGAAGTTCCGCTCAGCAACGGAGAGCACGATCTAGATGAAATGCTTAAACAAATCGATGATAACACTGCAATCGTTTGGGTATGTAATCCAAACAATCCATCTGGAAACTATATCGATAAAGATCGTTTTCTAACGTTTTTAAAAGCAGTTCCAGAAGATGTACTTGTAGTTAGCGACGAAGCGTATCATGAATATGTGGTTGCTCCTGATTATCCCGACACGATTTCACTATTAAATCAATTTCCAAATTTAATGGTGCTCCGCACATTTTCAAAAGCGTACGGTCTAGCATCATTACGAATCGGATACGGAGTTGCAAATGAAGAGTTCATTAAATTACTTGATCCAGCAAGACCACCCTTTAATACATCGACTATCGCACAAGCAGCTGCACTTGCAGCGTTAGATGATCAACAATTTATTCAAACATGCAGCGAAAAAAATCGTGAAGGATTACAACAATTTTATTCTTTTTGTGATGAACACAATTTAAAATATTACCCCTCGCAAGCAAATTTTATTTTAATCGACTTCGAGCGCAGTGGGGATGAAGTATTTCAATATTTATTAGAACGTGGATATATCGTCAGATCTGGCATTCCCCTTGGCTTCCCAACAGCAATCCGAATTACGGTAGGGAATAAAGAAGAAAATGCCGAGATTATTGATTGTATAACGGAAATGTTAGAAAAGAGAGATGAATTAAGGAGTTAATTGCATGACTGATAGGCGTGTTCTCATTATAGGGTTAGGATTAATTGGAGGTTCCATTGCACTAGCAATTAAAAAGAATCATGATGCAACAATTATTGGCTACGACGTTAATCATGTCCAAGCCAAGTTAGCAAAATCATTAAACATTATTGACGAGGCTATCTTTTCACTTGAAGACGGGGTGAAAGACGCCTCTCTTATTATTATTGCTATTCCAGTCATTCAAACTGAAAACATCATGGACGAATTAGCTTCACTTCCATTAAAAAGAAACGTCATCATTACAGATGTCGGAAGTACGAAAACAGCAATAGTAAAAAGATCAGCTGTTTTTCAAAATAAAAATGCAATATTTATCGGTGGTCATCCGATGGCGGGTTCACATAAAACAGGGGTTGCTGCCTCTAAAGCCCATTTGTTTGAAAATGCTTTTTACATTTTGACGCCAAGTAAAGATTGTCATAAGAAACATGTTGAAGAGCTTAAAACTTGGCTTGAAGGTACAAAGGCAACTTTTATTGAAATGACTCCTACACAGCATGATAAATTGGTCGGAATGATTAGTCATTTTCCTCATATTATTGCAGCTTCGCTCGTTCAGCAGTTAGCAAAATCAGAAGATGATGAACTTAATTATTCACGTTTTGCTGCAGGTGGTTTTCGAGATATTACGAGAATTGCATCGTCTAGCCCTGTGATGTGGCGAGATATTTTATTGCATAACAAAGACATCCTCCTTGCTTTATTAGACAAGTGGGAGCTTGAAATGCAAAATGTTAGGGAAATGCTTGAAGCGGCTGACAGTGAAGAGATTTATAATTATTTTTTACATGCGAAACAATATCGCGATAAACTTCCGGAACGTTCAAAAGGGGCAATCCCATCATTTTACGATCTTTTCGTTGATGTAGAAGACTATCCAGGGGTTATTGCTCACGTGACAGGGATTTTAGGCGGTAGAGATATAAGCATTACTAACATTCGTATTATCGAAACGCGAGAAGATATTCTTGGTGTTTTACGATTAAGCTTCAGAAGTGAAGCAGAACGGGAAAAAGCGAAACGATTGCTCGAAGATTATCGGTACGAAACTTACATTCTTGATTAAAATATTTTTCAGGAGGGTACTGCGTTGACGATCACATTAAACCCACACCACACCTCTATACGTGGAGAACTGAAAGTACCTGGGGATAAATCTATTTCACATCGTGCGATTATGCTCGGATCGATTGCAGAAGGAACAACGACTGTCAGCGGCTTCCTTCTCGGAGAAGATTGTTTAAACACAATTCAATGCTTTAAAAAACTCGGTGTATCAATCGAACAAAATGATGACCATGTAACGATTATCGGTAAAGGTATAGACGGATTAAACGAGCCTGAAGACGTATTAAATGTTGGAAATTCGGGAACGACAATCCGTCTGCTTCTCGGATTACTATCGGGAACACCGTTTCACTCCATACTACTTGGCGATGAATCAATTGCAAAACGTCCAATGGATCGAGTTACAATCCCATTAAAAAAAATGAGAGCAAAAATTGACGGACGAAACGACGGATCGTATCCACCGATTTCTGTAAGAGGAGGAAACTTGCGTGGGATCCATTATCATTCACCTGTTGCAAGTGCTCAAGTAAAATCAGCTATTTTATTAGCAGGTTTACAAGCAGATGGCTTAACGACAGTAACAGAACCAGCTTTATCGAGGGACCATACCGAACGGATGCTCACCGCTTTCGGTGTGAAATTAACTCGAGATAAGACGACCGTATCTTTACAAGGTAAACAAAAATTAAAAGCGACACACATTCAAGTACCATCTGACATTTCTTCAGCGGCTTTTTTCATCGTTGCTGCATTAATTACAAAAAATAGCGACATTGTTTTGAAAGACGTCGGCATAAACCGAACACGCTCGGGTATTATTGATGCACTGAAATTAATGGGAGCAAACATCACTTTCATTAACGAAAGAATGTTCAATGATGAGCCTGTCGCTGATCTACATGTAACATCATCAAATCTAAAAAATATTGAAATTAGCGGTGACATGATTCCGAGTCTCATAGATGAAATTCCGATTTTAGCATTAGCTGCAACACAAGCAGAAGGACAAATGGTCATTAAAGATGCGGAAGAGTTAAAAGTGAAGGAAACAAATCGCATCGATGCCATTGTGACACAATTGAAGCAATTAGGAGCAGCGATCGAATCTACGGAAGATGGAATGAAAATTACGGGTAAAACAAAACTTCTCGGCGGAACTGTACATAGTCTCGGTGACCACCGTATCGGTATGATGCTTGCAATCGCTAGTTTAATTTGTGAAAAAGAAACAGTCATTACAGATGAGGAGTGCATCGGAATATCATATCCACACTTTTTTAATGACTTTCAGAAACTGATCACACCGGCAAAATACTAACTTTTTGTCGGTGTGATTTTTTTAAAAAAATTAACTAGTTGTGTAAATATAAAAAGTATAATAAATTATCTTGCATTTTTCAAAATATCGAGTATAATAAGTGTTGTAATGGTTTCTCTCCACTCCTATCCATATTTTTACCCTGAAATGAAAGCGTTATCAAACGTATTTGTTTCAGGGTCTTTTTTTGCTTTTTACACGTGTATTATTTTGTAAAATCAAATCATTTGCCGTTCATTTTTAATTTCTTTATAATAAACAAATTAATAAGGCGATTTGGAAGTGGTAAGTGATGACGATTCTTGAAGAAGCGATAAGAAAAATCGAAATTGGAAAAACGGCTGAAGGATTAAAGACATTAAAACAATTAAAAAAAAATACGAATGACGAAATGCTGTTGTTTAGCATTGCCCAAATTTACGCAAACTACGGATTTTTGCATGAAGCTTTAGATACGGTTCAGACCTTATTAAATAACTATCCTGAAGAAGGGGAGTTAATCTTATTTTCAGCCGAATGTTTAATTGAATTAGGTAATGATTTAGAAGCGTTAGAGTTGTTACATGCTATAGATCAAGAGAGCGACTATTATTTAAGAGGTCTGCTACTTTTAGCTGATCTTTATCAAGCTCAAGGGCTAGAAGAAGTCGCAGAAAATAAACTACTCGAAGCGAACAACATGAATCCAAGAGAGCCTATTATTTGGTATGCGCTAGCTGAGTTTTATTTAACGCAAGGCAATTATTATAAAGCGGGTCTTTATTATGAAAAGTTACTCAATGACAACAACTTTACTGCGGATGAAACTGTTTATTTACATTTTGCAGAAACGTTAAGTATGCTAGGTCAGTTTGAAAAAGCAATTCCCTACTTTCAAAAAGGGCTACAATCAGAAACTAATTTAGACGGATTATTTCGTTTCGGATATACTGCATACAAAGCTGGACATTATAATACAACGATTGAGGTTTTAACTAAATTACAATCACTTGATCCTCAATATAGTACGCTCTATCCATTACTGGCAAATGCTTATACTGAAATCGGAAATACGAAAAAGGCCATTGATACATTAAAACGTGGTTTAGAACACGATGAACAAAACGAAGAAATATACTTTTTGTTAAGCAAATTACTCATGAATACAGATAAAAAACATGAAGCTGAACAATACTTGAAAGAAAGCTTCGCTTTAAATAGTCCTTCAATTAAAGCTACACAGCTATACATCGATTACTTAAAAGAAGAAGGACGTTACGATGACGTAATTAAACACATTCATAAACTGAAAGAACGTCATGAAGATACAGATCCGATGTTAGATTGGGAACTAGCGGAGGCTTATGAACAAATAGAAAACTTCGAAAAAGCGAATGACTATTTCAAAGCGTCCTATCCATTTTTAAAGGATAACAGTGAATTTCTCGAGCGTTATGGTTTTTTCTTACTTGAAGAAGGAAAAGTTCAAGAAGCCAAAACGTGTTTTAAAAAAGCGATTACCATTGACAATAATTTATTTCATCTTGAAGAATTAATCGACGAATTAGAAAATAGACTTATTTAAAATAAGTCTTTTGATTTGCAGGATTTTGTATCTCAGTAAAGAATTTTTATGAACAAGAAAATGAAAACGGGGTAAAGGAGGAGTCCATCATGAGTAACTCCACTTCCATTAGCGAAAAAAAAGATTTTTTAAAGTGGTTCTTAAAAAATCATCGCTTTCATAAGCGCGAGTGTGTTTGGTTATTAAATTACTTTATCAGTGATGACCTTGTCATGGAAAATTTGCATTTTGTGGAACAGGCTGAATTTTGCCCTAAAGCGATCATTTTATCTACTGTTTGTTCAAATGAAGTGCCTTTTCGCTTTTTAAAAGAAAATATTGTGACGTCAGATATCGAAAAATCGTTTCACGACATACGCTTAAACCCGGAAGAAAAAATCTATGTTCAATTAAACTTTAAACACTCGCATAAAAATGCACAATATGGTCTAATTACCGAAGACAACCCTTTTTTGCCTGAAAGCTTGCAACCAAACAAACAGTTTGCAATCTGGACAGATTTTGTCGTCGATGAAGCAATCATTAATTTCAAGCGAAAACAACTAAATAAAGAAATAAATAGAGCGCTCGATAACAATGATAAAAAAACGTTTTTAAAGTTAACAAAGCAACTGCAAAACCTATTAGGTCCTTTTTAAACAAAAAGGACCTATTTTATTATACAATGGAATGCGTATAAAAAATTTGATGTGTGGAAAACTTTTTCTATCAGAGAGGAAGAATAGCATTGAAATGGACATCGAAGGAAATTGAAATTTATTTGTCTGCAAAAGAATATATCGATACTGCATTGATTACGCTTATTCCTTTTTCATTACAGGAAGATATGAAGCAAGCGGTATCGATGGGAGAGTTTAGTACAATATTAACGAATGAAATCGAAAGACAGCTGCACGGTAGAACACTTGTCACCCCCCCATTCACGTATTTAAAACTAGAAAGGTTAGAAAGAAAAGTTGAAATGCTGACATGCTGGATCGAAGAATTACAAAAAAGTGGCTTTCGATATATATTCTTATTTACGTCTGACAATGAGTGGAAACTTGTTGAAGATAAATTAAAAGAAACGCTTATTTGGATACCTGCTATTCCTCTTGAACATATGGATGACAAATACAAAAGTGAAATCGTTCAAGAACAAACGAAACAAATTCTTCAAATTGTAACAAATCAGTGGCAATCCGATAGTTAATTGTTATTCAGACTCGTCATATTATTGACAGTAACAGCCCGATTCGCTATCATGGGTATGTCCTAGTAATATGTGTGTATTATTAATCATGAGTATAAATTACGATAGGAGGGAAAACCGATTGGCAAAGAAAAATGAGATTACAAGAAGGCAGTTTTTAAACTATACTCTCATGGGAACTGGAGGATTCATGGCAGCCGGTATATTGATGCCGATGGTTCGTTTTGCGATTGATCCAATCTTAAAAACCGAAGCAGCTTCAGACATGGTTGATATAGACCTGAAGGTTGATGACATTACAACAGAGCCCGTAATGAAAAAATTTAAAGTCAACCAAGTGGATGGTTGGCATGAATCAGAAGTGGAACAAGCAGCTTTCGTTTACAAAAATGATTCAGGTGATATTGTAGCATTGTCTCCTGTCTGTAAACATTTAGGCTGTACGGTTGACTGGGGAACAAACCCTGCCTACCCGGATGAGTTCTATTGCCCATGTCATGCTGGACGTTATTATAAAGACGGTGTCCAAGTACCTGGCACAGCACCTATAGCTCCTTTGGATGTCTATGAAATGGAAATTAAAGATGGTAAAGTATTTTTAGGAAAACCATTGCCTCACCCAAAAGCTTAGTAGGAGGTGGATGAAATGCTTCAGAAATTGTACGATTGGGTTGATGAGCGACTTGATATTACACCGATATGGCGTGATATCGCAGACCATGAAGTACCAGAGCACGTAAACCCCGCACATCATTTCTCAGCTTTTGTTTATTGTTTCGGGGGATTAACATTTTTCATTGTAGTTATTCAAATTTTATCTGGTATGTTTTTAACGATGTACTACGTACCAGACGTTATAAACGCTTGGGAATCTGTTTATTACCTTCAAAACGAAGTAGCATTCGGAGTTATCGTTAGAGGGATGCACCACTGGGGAGCCAGTTTAGTTATTGTCATGTTATTTTTACATACATTAAGAGTGTTTTTCCAAGGTGCGTACAAAAAACCACGTGAACTTAACTGGGTTGTTGGTGTATTAATTTTCTTCGTTATGCTCGGATTAGGTTTCACAGGTTACCTACTTCCTTGGGATATGAAGGCGTTGTTTGCAACAAAAGTAGGTTTGCAAATTGCTGAAGCAGTACCGTTTATCGGTCCAGCTATTAAAACACTATTAGCAGGTGATGCAACAATTATTGGTGCACAAACACTTGCACGTTTCTTTGCGATTCATGTGTTTTTCTTACCTGCTGCATTACTCGGTTTACTCGCTGCACACTTCATTATAATTCGCAGACAAGGAATTTCAGGTCCTCTATAGGATTTCATATACGTTAAGTAAAGGGAGGGAAATCAATGCACCGTGGTAAAGGTATGAAGTTTGTCGGGGATTCACGAATCCCTGCAGAACGAACACCTAACATTCCAAAAGACTATTCAGAATACCCTGGGAAAACAGAAGCATTTTGGCCAAATTTCCTTCTGAAAGAATGGATGGTAGGAGCTGTCTTTTTAGTTGGATATTTGATTTTAACCGTTGCACACCCATCGCCATTAGAACGGGTTGCGGATCCGACTGACACATCATATATTCCGCTTCCAGACTGGTATTTTCTCTTTTTGTATCAATTGTTGAAATATAAATACGCAGCTGGTGACTTTACATTAATCGGAGCTCTTGTTATACCGGGAGTTGCGTTTACAGCCCTTATTTTAGCACCGTGGCTAGATAGAGGCCCTGAACGCAGACCATCTAAGCGACCGATTGCAGTTGGAATGATGCTCTTAGCAGTGATTAGCGTCATTTACTTAACCTGGGAGTCTGTAGTAAATCACGACTGGGAACAAGCAGCTGCTCAAGGTGAACTTAAGGAAGAAGTTGAATTTGATCCTAATGCAGAAGGATTTATCATTTATTCAGATCAAAGCTGTGTAGGCTGTCACGGTGGTAATTTAGAAGGTTCTGGTACTGCTCCAACACTTGCAGGTACAGGATTATCTGTTGAAGAAATTAAAGACATTATTGTTGATGGTGTTCCACCGAACATGCCACCAGGAACATTTAATGGTACTGACGAAGAACTTCAAAAATTAGCGGAATTTATTGCATCACTTGAATAATACTAACAAAAAACTCGGCTTAGTTAGGCCGAGTTTTCTTTTCGATCATTTTCAATCAATGTAAAGGTGGTGTTTTGAAACGTGATCTGGCTATTACATGTATTAAAACAACGTTCCGTTTTGTGGATTTTATTAATAATTAACCTTCTTGGGACGATCTACGGGTACATATGGTACGGCTATCAACTTGCAAATACACCTTGGTATTTTATCCCATTCGTTCCTGATAGTCCGACAGCAAGTTTATTTTTCGTTTTTGTTCTTATCGGGTTTTTATTAGGTCGAAACTTTTCATTGCTTGAAGCATTAGCGGCAATTACACTATTTAAATACGGCATTTGGGCTGTCGGAATGAATATTGGAGGGATTCTCATTTCAAACACGATAACGATTGAAAATTGGATGCTTATTTTATCACATCTTGGTATGGCTATCCAAGCGATTTTATACGCCCCATTTTTTAGGATTAAAACGATTCATTTTCTATTTGCAGTTATATGGACGTTTCATAACGATGTTATTGATTATATTTATAATATGTATCCGAGATATCCACTTCTGCATGAATATATTATGCATATCGGATATGCAACATTTTGGCTTTCGCTTCTAACATGTTTCCTTATTTATTCCGTTGCCATTCGAGAAAACAGATTGACATTAGATCTTCGCTAAACATGCGCTATACATAGGTCTAATCTTGTCCACTTTGTCATAAGCTTTACTATGGCAAGGAGGGACAAACAATGAAAAAAAATACACTATATCTATTTCTTATTATTTTTATATTCCAAACGTCCATTGTGTTTGCTAGTGAAGACGATCAAAATTGGAACAAAATCAATGAAATTGCAGAACATGTACTTCAGCTTGGCAAGCAAAAAAAATATGAGGAAGCTAAAAAAGTAATTGCAAATTTTTCTGAAATTTTTTTGAAGAATGCTGCCGAAAAAAACTTAACTATGGAAGAAATGAAGATGGTGATTTATTCATACGAACAAGCGGAGTCTGCTTTAACTTCTATAAAAATGAACGATGAAGAACGGCTTAATAAGTTACTCCAATTTCGATTAACTGTTAACGCTGTAACGAACGAACACCACCCACTATGGAAGGATACAGAGACATTCGTATTGGAACCATTGAATAAAGCGATTGCAGCATACAAAGCCGGGGAACGCATTCAATTTCAAATGCACTTAAATAATTTTTTATCAAAATATGAAGTGATTCGACCATCCTTAGTCATCTCTTTACCTGAACACGAATCCGGACGATATGATTCATACATAAATTATTTAGAACACTATCGCAATAAAATTGGAGACTCACCAGAAAAAAACAAACAGTTGTCAGAAATTCAACGTGAGTTTCAATTACTTTTTCAAAACGATAAACATTCCAGTGCAGAACCTGGGTTACTCGGACTTATTTATGCAATTGGAAGCATTATTGCTATTACATTAATTTATGTTGGTTGGAGAAAATATAAAGGTGACAAACAGAAAAAAAAGATAAAAGATCTTGATTAAACTCACCTCATTTATTGACGAATGGACATTTTTTGACTAAAATTGACCATAGAGAAATATTAATTTACGGAAGTAGGTGGAGAATAACGAATGTATTTTTTAATTTACTTTGCGATTTTGCTCATTATTCCGATTTGGGCACAAATGAAAGTTCGAAAAGCATATAGTCAATATTCAAAAGTGCCTTCTTCATCTGGTATGACTGGAGCACAAGTTGCGCGAAAAATACTAGATGATAACGGCTTATATGATGTTACAGTCGAAGAAGTGCGTGGCAAACTTACAGACCATTACGATCCAAGGACGAAAACGGTTCGATTGTCTTCTGACAACTATCATGGACACTCTTTAGCTGGAACGGCAGTAGCAGCACACGAAGTTGGACATGCGATTCAAGATGCTGAAGACTATGCATTTTTACGTTTTCGCCATGCTTTAGTACCTGTTGCAAATCTTGGTTCCAACTTTTCCTTTATTATAATTTTGGCTGGTTTACTCCTTTATTCGTCAAATTTAATTTTACTTGGTATCATCTTTATGGCTGCGGCGGTTCTATTTCAAATTGTCACACTTCCTGTTGAATTTAATGCTAGCAGCAGAGCGATGAATCAAGTCGTGTCGCTTGGAGTCATTCGAAATGATGAAGAACGAGAAACGAAAAAAGTTCTTGATGCCGCTGCATTAACTTATGTTGCCGCTGCGGTTGTAGCCGTAATGGAACTATTACGTTTCATTCTTGTCTATGTCGGTATGAATCAAGATTAAATTAAAACCCCTTTTATGAACAACTGCACCTCAATTAGAGGTGCAGTTTGTTTATCGTTAAAAATCGTAAAATACAAAATCACAAATATTTTATATAAGGATTTGATTGCATGTTAATATGTTTATTCATATAACACTGAGTCCTATACGGTCTTGAACATTACATCATTAAATTAACGTCCAACATACATCCCACTTACTCCTCATGCAACGGACGTTTATGTTCATCAAGCGTAAATCCTTCGCCGAGCACTTCATGAACATCAGTCAGTGCGACAAATGCGGTCGGATCGATTTCTTTAATTAAGTTTCGCAGCCGTGTCAGTTCACTTCGACTAATTACACAATATAAAACATCACGTTTTTCACCTGTATAACTACCACGTCCGTGCAAAATGGTCACACCACGATCCATAGTCTCCGTTATCTTTTCTACAATCTCATTGGATTTCTCAGAAATAATCATTGCTCCACGAGCTTTATACGCCCCTTCTTGAATAAAATCAATCACTCTCGTTCCAATAAAAACAGCGAGTAAAGTGTACATCGCTTCACGGTAATTTAAATATATAAGCGACGCAGTAATCACCGCAGTATCAAAGATAAGCATTGTTTTTCCGATGCTCCAACCTACATATTTACGAACGAGACGAGCGATAATGTCAACGCCTCCTGTCGT
This sequence comes from Pueribacillus sp. YX66, assembly GCF_041725775.1. Taxonomy (NCBI): domain Bacteria; kingdom Bacillati; phylum Bacillota; class Bacilli; order Caryophanales; family Bacillaceae; genus Pueribacillus; species Pueribacillus sp. YX66. The sequence goes on from NZ_JBEUEL010000005.1 coordinate 93,023, forward strand.
TCCACCAACACGAAAAATAAGCCCAAGTCCAACACCGATAAACGTCCCTGCAAAAAGTGCGGCTAGTGTTAAGTCTTCATGCAGCGGCATTGAAAATTTTAAATGATTTTGGAAAAGCCATAAGAAAAATGAGACTGCAAATGTTCCGATCAACGTATAAATAAATGTGATACGCCCTAACAACTTCCATCCGATAAAAAAAATCGGAATGTTCAATACAATATTCGTAATCGCCGGATTAATCTCAAACAAAAAATAAAGAAGTAACGTAATCCCTGTAAATCCGCCTTCGGATAAATTATTTTCCATATTAAAATGAACAAGCCCAAATGAGAAAATTGCAGCACCTAGCAATATAAAAAACATATTTTTCACTTTGATTCGCAAGTAAACGCCTTCTTTCACCATATACTCAGTTGAACGAAACTGCGCCGTACCGCTTCGGCAAAATGCTTCGCTTTGCGCAGGCACGGCCTCAGCCTCCGCTATACAAGAAATACAAGTGTCGGTGACGTTACAGGACGTGACCGTTGTCACCGACCTCGCTCATACCTCACTGCGGGATCTTCGGACTCGTGCTGTTCCTTCTGGAGTCTACGCATTCTGTCTACGCTAGTCGAAGCTATTTAATGTTCACTAGTTATAAACTAGCCTTCTCTTGTGTGATTATTTGTATATACATTCGTCGATTGCCCTGCGCTTCAATCAACATAGCACTACTGGCGGTTTATCGATATTGCTCATTAATACTATCTTTTATTTATATCATTTTCCTTTTTGAGAAAATAAAACATTCACTTAATTTGTCCTTCATTATATATTGAATAAAGGGCTAGTTCAATTTCTGCTAACCATTTGTATTACACCTCGTTTTTCGTTACCATTAATGTGAAATGTGAACAATTTTTAACGAGGTGTGCTAATGCAAAACAAAACGATGAAAGAGATACAGCTTGAGGTTCATAAATACATAACCCAATTTAAAGAAGGATACTTTAGTCCACTTGCAATGTTAGCACGTATGAGTGAAGAACTTGGTGAGCTCGCTCGGGAAATTAATCACTATTATGGCGAAAAACCAAAAAAGGCTTCAGAACAGCCTAAAACAATCGAAGAAGAATTGGGTGATATTTTATTCGTACTTGTATGCTTTGCTAATTCACTAAATATCGATCTAACCGAAGCATTTGATCTCGTAATGAAAAAATTTGCTGAACGCGATTCAAATCGTTGGACGAAAATAGAGAGGGGAAACGATGATGCAAAATAAAAATATCCGAATTGTACTAGCTGGACCGAGAGGGAATATGGGCTCTGAAGCAGTTAAAATGGTTGCAAATACAAATCATTTTAATTTAGTAGCCGTCGTCGATTCAAAACACAATAATATGCTTCTAAAAGATGTTCCCGGAGCACCTCAACTTGACATTCCTGTCTTCAATGATCTTGAAGAATGTCTAATTAATCATGAATGTGACGTGCTCATTGATTTAACGACCCCAAAAACAGGTAGACGACATATGGAAATTGCTTTTCGGCATGGGGTACATCCAGTCGTCGGCACAACCGGGTTTTCAGAACAAGATATTCAACAGTTAACTGAAATCGCAAATGAAAAGCAAATTGGTGCGATAATTGCGCCAAACTTTGCTATCGGTGCGATTTTAATGATGAAATTCTCGCAAGCAGCCGCTAAGTATTTTCAGAATGTCGAAATTATTGAACAGCACCATGATAAAAAGCTAGATGCCCCTTCAGGAACAGCAGTAAAAACAGCTAAAATGATTATGGAAAATCGCGAGGGCATGAAACAAGGGCATCCTGACGAAGTTGAAACAATCAAAGGATCTCGAGGAGGAACTTTTGAAGGGATTCCTATCCATAGTGTTCGTTTGCCTGGTCTCGTTGCACATCAAGAAGTTATTTTTGGCGGACACGGTCAGACATTAACGATCCGTCACGATTCTATAAATCGTGAATCATTTATGCCTGGAGTGAAGTTAGCAGTCGAAACCGTTATGAAGTTAGACACTCTCATCTATGGTCTTGAAAATATAATTGATTAGAGTTGAAATAAATGCAGTTACGAATTGGAATATTAGGTTATCCAACGATCGGTGGCTCTGGTATCATTGCAACCGAACTAGGGAAAATGCTCGCTAAAAAAGGACATCTCATTCATTTTTTTTCATCAAGTGTACCTTTTCGACTTGGAAAAGTGTACCCAAATATTTTTTTTCATGAAGTGGAAGTCAATCAATACGCCGTTTTTCGTTATCCGCCATACGAGTTAGCGCTCGCCAGTAAGATTGCAGATGTTATCGAGCGAGAACAGCTTGATATTCTTCACGTCCATTATGCTGTCCCACATGCAATCTGTGCATACTTGGCAAAGCAATTTTCTGGAAAAGATACAAAAATTGTGACTACGTTACACGGTACAGACATTACTGTCCTTGGGTATGACTCAACATTGGCAAACGCGATAAAATTTGGCATCGAAAATTCTGACGTTGTCACCGCAGTCTCAAATGATTTAAAAAACAAAACTCAAAAGCTTTTACATACAGATTTTCCAATTCAAACCGTTTATAACTTTGTCGATGAAACGACTTATTATAAACGTGAAAACAAAAAGTTGAAGCGAGATTTTCAAATTTCTAACACCGAAAAAACGATTATTCACATTTCAAATTTTCGCAAAGTGAAGCGCGTTCCAGACGTCATTTATACATTTCATAAAATTTCACAACAAATTGAAGCAAAATTACTATTAGTAGGGGATGGACCTGATCGGTTTATCGTTAGTAACATGATCGATCAACTCGGCTTACGTGAGAAAGTGATATTTTTAGGAAAGCAAGAAAACGTTGCGGAAATTCTTTCGATTAGTGATTTGCTTATACTCCCTTCAGAGAAAGAAAGTTTCGGTCTCGTATTGCTAGAAGCGATGGCATGTGAAGTCCCTGTTGTCGCCACAAATATCGGTGGAATTCCAGAAGTCGTCATTCACAACGAAACAGGTTTTTTATGTGAAGTTGGCAACATCGATAATATGGCAAATTATTCAATAAAAATTTTACAAGATGAAAAGCTGCATGCACAATTTGTACAGCATGGACTTAAACGTGCCAGAACACATTTTCACTCAGAAAAAATTGTAAATGATTATGAAACGATTTATAAACAAATTCTTTCGAATTGAATGGATGGAAGAACATGAATCAGTCATTTATAAAAGCAAAACCAATCTTAAATACGTTAACTGAACATGGTTATGAAGCTTACTTTGTAGGAGGCGCTGTTCGAGATTACTTGCTAAACCGTCCAATTCATGATATCGATATTGCTACGTCAGCAACACCAAACATCGTGCAAGCACTTTTTAAAAATGTTATCCCTGTCGGCATTGAACATGGAACTGTCATTGTTGTTCACGACGGCGTAGCTTATGAAGTTACAACGTTTCGAAAAGAAAGTGAATATCATGATTTCCGTAGACCAAATGAAGTCACGTTTATATCGAGTTTACAAGAAGATTTAAAACGCCGAGATTTTACAATGAATGCCATTGCTGTATCTAACAATTTGGAAATCATCGACCCTTTTAACGGAAAGCTAGATATTCATAATCAACTCATTCGAACAGTCGGCTCCCCATATGATCGCTTTCAGGAAGATCCACTTCGAATATTGCGAGCGATTCGATTTGTGGCACAATTAAATTTTTCGGTCGATAAAGAAACATTGCATGCTATCGATGAGATGAAATCGTATTTAGAACATCTTTCAGTTGAACGAATTGCCCAAGAGTTCGAAAAATTATGTTTAGGTCAAGCAAGTGGTAAAGCACTCAAGCTTATTGCTACTTACAATATTCATTGTTTTTTACCGTGTTTAAAAGGATATCAAGCGGAGATAGAAACGATTGCAAAACTTTCTTTAACGCGATTAAAAGAGCCTCATGAATGCTGGACCTTGTTACTTTTTTATATAAACCATGACCCTAAAACATTTTTAAAGGCTTGGAAACGACCAAAGCGAATGATTAAACAAGTAGAAACGTTGCTGTACGCCTTAAAACGAGAGAAGTCAAAACAGTGGGATGCTTATCTTTTCTATTCACTAGGATGGGAATTAAGCCAATCTTACATTACAATTCATACTGTTATTCATAAGCAATCTCTCGAAGTTAATCTCAGAAATTTTCATAAGATATATGCCGAACTTCCGATCAAACAAAGAAAAGATCTCGCGATTAACGGCAATGACCTTATCGATTTTACGAATAGAAAAAGAGGTCCCTGGATTGAAGAAGTTCTAACTCTAATTGAACAATCAATTATTGCTGGAACGCTACGTAACGATAAAAATGAATTAAGAGAGTGGGTTTCACATTGGCACAATCAATAAGAGAAAAATTATTAACGTTGCTGCTGGAAAATCAAAATGATTACATCTCTGGACAAAAAATAAGTGAGCAATTAGGATGTTCTCGAACGGCCATTTGGAAACATATTTCTGAATTAAAAAAAGAAGGTTATGATGTGGAAGGGGTACAAAAGCGAGGGTATCGTTTAATTTCAAAGCCCAACAATATTAGACCGCATGACATTCGTACGAATTTGCAAACAAATACAATTGGTCAGCACATCCATTTTTATGATGTCGTCAGCTCTACACAAGAAATCGCACATACGCTTGCACTTGAAGGTACAAAAGAAGGGACAGTTGTCATTGCGGAGCACCAGTCAAACGGGAGAGGTCGTTTAGGTCGCCAATGGGAATCCCCGAAAGGGAGTGGAATTTGGATGAGCTTAATTATACGACCAAATATCCCTCCGCATCAAGCACCACAATTAACTTTGCTAACAGCTGTCGCAATTGTACAAGCTATTCAAGCGGAAACAAATATTAAAGCAGAAATTAAATGGCCCAACGATATTTTAATAAACGGAAAAAAAGTCGTTGGCATTCTTACTGAACTACAGGCGGAAGCAGATCTTGTACAATCGGTTATCATCGGAATTGGCATTAATGTAAACATTAAGCAGTTTCCAAAAGAATTAAAGAATAAAGCAACATCACTTTTAATTGAAAATGGTCATCATGAAATTGAACGTGCTCTGTTAATCCGAACATTTTTTCAACAATTTGAGATACTATACAAAGAATATTTGGAATATGGATTCAAACCGATTAAACTTCGCTGGGAAAGTTATGCTGTAAGTCTTGGAACATATATAACTGCTCGAACATTAAATGGTGAGATTTATGGATTTGCTAATGGGATTACAGATGAAGGTGTTCTCCTTATCGAAGATAAGGATGGCAACACCCATCAAGTCTATTCAGCTGACATTGAAATTTCTTCTTCACAATCATAAGTGATCTTGTTATACTGTAAACAGATTGGGCAGTATCATTAGAACTGCACCATTTTGTTCGTCATTTAGTTAAATATACGGATTCTGCCTTGATCCTTTTTAGGACGGGGACAGAGGGATGAAAATCAACATAATCACGTAATCCTTCTTTCCTGTAAAGAAGGTTTTTTGATTTTCTCACCCTCTAACTAGACATTTGATATTTGGAGGGATTTCCTACGTGAAAAGTACAACAGATTTTATCAAAATGAAAGAAAATAAAGAACCGATTGTGATGATTACAGCTTATGATTATCCGTCAGCAAAAATTGTTGAAGACGCAGGCGTAGATATTATTTTGGTTGGTGATTCGTTAGGTAATGTCGTACTAGGATATAACTCAACTGTCGACGTTACACTTGACGATATGATCGTTCATACGAAAGCCGTTAAAAGAGGAGCTTTCGATACGTTTATTGTAACGGATATGCCATTTATGACCTATCATTCGTCATTTTCTGAAACGCTCGAAAACGCAAAGCGATTAATTCAAACAGGCGGAGCGCATGCATTAAAACTAGAAGGTAGTGGAGAAGTTGTCGACCATATTTATAAGTTAACCCAAGCGGGTGTTCCTGTTGTCGGTCATCTTGGTTTAACTCCACAATCTGTCGGCGTGCTAGGTGGGTATAAAGTGCAAGGTAAAGATGCAAAAGCAGCGAGGAAATTAATCGAAGATGCAAAGCAAATTGAAGCGGCTGGGGCATTTTCCATCGTCCTTGAACTCGTTCCTGAACAAGTGGCTGCCATCGTAAGTGAAGAGTTATCCATCCCGATAATAGGAATTGGAGCAGGTGCACATACGGACGGTCAAGTGCTCGTCTATCATGATCTGATAGGTTATGGCAATCACCGTGTACCAAAATTTGTGAAACAATATTGCCAAATTTCAAAAACGATTGAGCAAGCCGTTACGAATTACACAAATGATGTGAGAAAAAAAGCATTTCCTAGTGAAGCACATACATTCTCGATAAAAAATGAAGAATTGAAAAGCCTATACGGAGGCGTACGCACATGATCGTTGTAAAAACTGTGAAGGAAATGCAACAGTTATCAAAAAAGTTTAAATCGAGCGATAACTCAATTGGCTATGTTGCAACGATGGGATTTCTTCATGAAGGGCACCTTTCTCTCGTAAACGAGGCAAGAAAAAGAGATGATATCGTAATCATGAGCATCTTCGTAAACCCAACACAATTTGGACCGAATGAAGACTTTGAAACCTATCCGCGCGATTTTGAACGTGATTGCCAGCTAGCTGAAGCAAACGGTGTCGATGTTCTTTTTTATCCGTCGGTTACAGAGATGTATCCATCAGAATTAACTTCTGAAATTCACGTAGTAAAAAGAACGAATGTTTTATGTGGTAAATCAAGACCTGGGCATTTTGACGGCGTTGCAACTGTTCTTTTTAAATTTTTTCATATTATTTCACCTGATCGTGTTTATTTTGGAATGAAAGATGCACAACAAGTCGCTGTTATCGAAGGTTTTCTAACCGATTATTTTTTCCCGATTAGTTTAGTCACTTGTCCAACGGTGAGAGAACATGATGGATTAGCAAAAAGTTCTAGAAATGTTAATTTAACAACAAAAGAGCGGAAAGAAGCACCCATTATATACGAAAAATTACAACAAGTAAAAATGTTAGTTGAAAACGGTGTACGGGATTGTGAACAATTAAAAAAAACGATAGTCAATAAATTATCTTCCGCTATTACGGGAAAAATAGATTATGTCGAACTATTAACGTATCCTGATTTAACAAAAACTAATACGATAAAAGGAAAAATGATTCTTGCAGTAGCTGTACAATATTCGAAAGTTCGTTTAATTGATAATATCATCTTGACTATAAAGGAGGATAACGAATGTATCGAACAATGATGAAAGGGAAACTTCATCGTGCAAGAATAACGGAAGCCAACCTTAATTACGTCGGAAGCATTACGATCGATGAAGACCTTCTTGACGCAGTGGACATGCTTCCAAATGAAAAAGTACAAATTGTGAATAATAACAATGGTGCCCGCTTTGAAACATATATTATTCCGGGAAAAAGAGGTAGCGGTGTCATTTGTGTGAACGGTGCAGCCGCACGTTTAGTGCAAGAAGGGGACGTCATTATCATTATATCTTATGCATTAGTATCAGAAGAAGAAGTAAAAAATTTTTCGCCTAAAGTCGCGATAATGAATGAAGAAAACAAAATAGTGGAAATGATTGATCATGAGCCAGAAGCAACAATTATATCATAACGTTCAGCCTTTATTTAATCCGATGACTCCACCAATCAAGAAGCGACATCGTTGATTTGCAAAAATAACGATAATCGTTGAAAATATAGAAGTGTGCTATAGAAGGGGATACGATGAAAAAATGGGTCTTCATTAGTATTATCGTAATTTTTTTATTTGCTATAATTCAATCTGCTTATTTATATCACAATGCTTCAAAACCGTTTTCAAATGAACAAGAACGAGCTATAAAAATTGCTAAAAGCAGTGTGGAAATAAACGACATACTAGAGGTAACTTTTTTTAACGGGGATGAATCCTATCAGGTCGTTCGTGCATTAGATGAACAAAATGAAGAAATCATCATTTGGGTCCCAGAAAAAAAACCAGATGATATTATGATTGAAAAAGCACGAAACGGACTTACCGAAGAACAAGTGAAAAAATATGCACGATCTGAATTTGATATTAAAAAATTACAAAATGTTCGCATCGGAATGAAATATAATATTCCCGTTTGGGAAATTACATTTATTGATTCTAATGATCGATATAGCTTTTATTATTTACATTTTGACGGAAAAACGTGGATTGAAAATTACCGTTTAAAAGCGATTTAAACATAGAAAAAAATGTGAAACTGGGGGAAATACAATGCAATTATCGAAACGAGCGTCATCTATCTCACCATCTACAACATTAGAAATTACAGCCAAAGCTAAAGCACTTCGAGCAGCAGGACACGATGTTATCGGACTCGGGGCTGGGGAACCTGACTTTAATACACCAAAACATATTATTGAAGCTGCGTATCATTCTTTAAATGAAGGGCTTACAAAATATACACCTTCAAGTGGTTTACCAGAATTAAAAGAAAGCATCATCGAAAAATTTCGTAACGATCAAAATTTAAAATACAGTTCGAATGAAATCATTGTATGTTCTGGGGCAAAACATGCTCTTTACACATTATTTCAAACCTATTTAAATGAAAAAGATGAAGTGATCATTCCTACTCCCTTTTGGGTAAGCTATCCTGAGCAAGTAAAACTAGCTGGAGGCATTCCGATTTACGTTGAAGGAAAAGAAGAAAACTCATTTAAAGTCACTCCTGAGCAGATCGAGGCTGCGGTTACTGAGAAAACAAAAGCGATTGTACTTAATTCGCCTAGCAATCCTACAGGTATGCTCTATTCTAAAGATGAACTCGCCGCCATTGGACAAGTATGTTTAAAACATAACCTACTAATCGTATCAGATGAAATTTATGAAAAATTAACATATGATGGTGCAAAGCACATATCAATCGCCGAGGTTTCTGAAGAACTAAAAAACCAAACAGTCATTATAAATGGTGTCTCAAAGTCACATTCTATGACAGGGTGGAGGATCGGGTATGCAGCTGGAAATGCTCAATTAATTAAAGCTATGACGAATCACGCTAGTCATAGCACCTCAAATCCTGCAACTGTTTCTCAATATGGTGCAATCGCCGCGTATAATGGACCTCAAGAGCCTGTAGAAATGATGAGACAAGCATTTGAAGAACGGTTAAACAATCTATATGAAAGGTTAATAGAAATTGAAGGATTTACTTGCATTAAACCGCAAGGTGCTTTTTACTTATTTCCAAATGCGAAAGAAGCTGCATCACGTACTGGCTATTCATCTGTAGATGAATTTACAAAAGCGTTGCTTGAAGAAGCTAATGTTGCGCTCGTACCAGGTTCGGGCTTTGGAGCACCTAATAATGTTCGCTTATCTTATGCAACTTCACCAGAAATTCTAGATGAAGCGATTGTGAGAATCGCACGTTTTGTTAGGGAACGAATGAAATAAAACATGTTTAAATTACATGCCTCACGTTAAATCGATAAATGGGGTGTCAAACAATTGAAAAAAGAACTTTTAGAAAAATGGTTCAATGAGGGCGCCATCTCGATCCCTAATTTACTACTTCAGCATTATAAACAGATCGATATGAATGAAATTGAATGCATGTTAATCATTCAAATTTACAGTTTCATAAGTAAAGGAATTCACTTTCCAACCCCCGATCAACTTTCTGAACGTATGACATTATCAAGTGAAGATTGCATGCAGTTAGTGAGAACATTGATTCAGAAAGACGTATTGCTCATCGAAGAACATAAAGAGCCATATTCTGAATCATACTCACTCTCACCATTGTGGAAAAAGCTATCTGCCTTCATCGTAAATAATGAAAAAAAGATAGAAGCGACTATAGCAGAAGAAAACCTTTATACACTGTTTGAAAACGAATTTGCTCGACCGCTTTCACCGATAGAATGCGAAACATTGGCGATGTGGATTGATGAAGATAAACATTCAACAGAACTTATAAAAGCGGCTCTAAAAGAATCCGTACTTTCCGGAAAATTAAACTTTCGTTATATTGATCGAATTTTATTTGAATGGAAGAAAAACGGGATAAAAACAGTCGAAGAAGCACATACCTACGGTGAAAGATTCAGACGTCAACCGCAAAGACAAACTCAAGAGAAAGAAGTAAAATCAAACATAAGTTATCCTTTTTATAATTGGCTTTAATTGAAAGCGGGCAAAAACTGTCCGCTTTCTTATTTGTAAACTAAAAATGGAGGCTTAATCAAACGAATGTTAACGAAAAAACAAGTTCTATATGTCCTCGATGAAATCGATAAAATGTTTCCAAATGCACATTGTGAGCTACGTCATTCAAATCCATTCGAATTATTAATCGCTGTTTTGCTGTCAGCTCAAGCAACAGACGTCCTCGTCAACAAAGTTACAGAAAACCTCTTTAAGAAATATAAAACACCTGAAGACTACTTATCTGTTCCTTTAGAAGAATTACAGAATGACATTCGCAGAATCGGACTTTATCGCAATAAAGCGAAGAATATTCAAAAATTATGCCATATGCTTCTGTACGAGTACGAGGGCGTTATTCCGCAAGAACGCGATGAATTGACGAAATTTCCTGGTGTCGGAAGAAAAACAGCTAATGTCGTCGTTTCAGTTGCCTTCGGAATCCCTGCAATTGCTGTCGATACACACGTAGAGAGGGTAAGCAAGCGACTTGGAATATGCAGGTGGAAAGATTCTGTTTTACAAGTTGAAGAATCATTAATGAGGAAAATTCCAAAAGAACGTTGGTCACAAGCACATCATCAACTTATATTCTTCGGGCGATATCACTGTAAAGCACAGTCCCCGAACTGCGATATATGTCCGGTTTTAGATCTATGTCGAGAAGGTCAGAAAAGGATGAAAAGGAGAGGGAAAATTGTACAAAAATGAGCATGATTTTATGCAATTTTTTCATGCTAATCATCCTCCTAAAGACGTAAGTGTAAACATAAACACCCTATTTGAAAAGTGGAACAAACGAGCAAACGAGCTTAAAAACCTGTATGAAACACGTGATAGCGAAAAAGCATTTAAGTCCATGTGTGAAGGGATTTTATCATTTCTCTATGCCCTTTTTATAACGAATGGACATTCAATTATAAAAGTCGATATTCATCAATGGAAAGAAGTAACAAAAAATTTTACCGTCAAACCTGTTAATACAACTGAACGACTCAACTTTATCATTGAACATCCAACACAGTACCATTCTTTTGTACAACTAAACTTACTTTACAAAGAACTTATTAAAAAACGTGCCGTTCATAATTTAAGAATAAAATAAATGCATCGGCTAACCCGATGCATTTATTTTATTCATTTTGATTTGGTCTAGCTGTGTTAGGAAGATTTGGCCTACCTTGTTGCACACCTTGTGGTGAGACCGGTCTGTCACTTGTATTTTCTTCTTCTTCATCAGAAGGGTTTTCCTCTTCATCTTGCTCATCTTCCTCTTCTTCATCACCATCTTCAGGCGGTTCAGCCGGATCTTCCTCTTCTTCAACCTCAGCAGGGATCTCAATGGTGACTGAAGCAGGATCACTCTTTACACCTTTTTCTTCGTTAACAGCAACCACTTGGAATACGTATTTCGAACCTTGTGTCACATTTGGTACAGTTAATGATAAATCAGATGTTGGCGCTAATGAACTCTTCTCACCATTAACTGACATACTAATTTCAAAGATTACATCATCAGCATGAGAGTGATTCCATGACAAATATATCGACTGTGAATCCTCATCATATTCAGCAGTTAACCCTGTCGGTGGTTCAAGTTTATCATACGTATCCGATATTTCACTAGGCTCGGTTCCACGAACAAACAATTCGTAGCTAATTTTATCTTTCGGTGTGAAAGCACTTGGTTTTTTCTCAGTACCGATCTCAATCGGAACTTCAACAACTGAACTTGGCTTTTTAAAATCTGGTGTCTCAATTCCTTGTGATGCTTGAGTCAACACTTCTTTTACAATTGTTTGAGCTACACGGCTTCCAATCTCATTCTTTATATAGGTCTCTTGCGTCGTTTCTTCATAACCTGTCCAAACAGCCGCCGTATACCTCGTCGTATAGCCAGCAAACCAACCGTCTGACGTACCATTACCAACAATGCCTTCCTTAAGGTTTGTTGTTCCTGTCTTTCCAGCCATTGGTAAGGAAGGGGCACGACCGCGTGTTCCTGTACCGCTTTGGACAACTGTTTTTAACATATCTGTCACCATATAGGCAGTATAATCACTCATCGCTGCCACTGGTTCAGGTTTAGTATTAATTTCTCGTCCATCAGGGAAGACGATTTTCCTAACTAAATGCGGTTCGTTATAAATTCCTTCATTTCCAAAAGCAGCATAGGCTCCTGCCAACTGCAATGGAGAAATACCATGTTTAAAACCACCGATCGCATAAGAAGGAGTAACTTCATCATTTTTAAGTGGAATTCCCAGTCCTTCTGCAAATTCTCTTGTTTGGTCTGCGCCGACTTCAAGAAAAGTATTTACAGCCGGGACATTATATGACCACTCTAATGCATTTCGCATCGCTACCCGACCACGGTGCGTACGGTCCCAGTTGCGGATTTCGTGACCGTTAATGACTAATTTTTCATCTTTAATTAATTTTGCTGTCGACCATTTCAAATGTTCAATTGCAGGACCATAAGCAAGAATAGGCTTAATGACGGATCCTGGTTGACGAGTAATTTGTGTCGCAAAGTTTAGCCTTCTTTTCTGCTTTTCTTCTTCTAATTTATGACGTCCACCACCAACTGCTCTTACCTCGCCAGTTTCTGTATCAAGTAGGATAATCCCTGTTTCGAATTTTTCATCTGGATAGTAGTTATCATTTTCGATTATTTCTTCAACGTGTTCTTGTGCCTTTATATCTAATGTCGTGTGTATCGTTAAGCCGCTTTCATAAATATCACGAGAAGATAAACCTTCTATTTGTTCAACTTCATTAAACACTTGATCAATAAACGCCTCATATTTCGTTTCTTCTTTTTCTTTTACATTCAACATATCCGCGACTTTAATCGCCTTCGCTTCTTCTGCTTCCGCTTCTTTAATAAACCCGTATTTCAACATTGCCGAAATAACCGTATCTCGTCTTTTTTCAGCTGCTTCAGGATTTGTTGACGGATCAAGATAATGCGGACGTTGCGGAAGCCCTGCTAAAAGCGCTGCTTCAGAAACAGTTAATTCATCAAGTTCTTTTTGGAAATATGTTTCCGCCGCTGTTTTAATCCCATACGCACCTTTACCGTAATAAATTTTATTTAAGTACATTTCTAAAATTTGCTCTTTTGAATAACGTTGCTCTAATTTTACAGCAAGGTAAGCTTCTTGTACTTTTCTCTTAATTGTTTTTTCAGGTGTTAAAAACGAACGTTTAATTACTTGTTGACTAATCGTACTTGCTCCTTCAGAACCGTAGCCTTCTCTAACGTTTGCAACAACGGCTCCGAATATTCTACGAACATCAAGTCCAAAGTGCTCATGAAAGCGAACATCTTCAATCGCTAATGTCGCATCTTGTACAAGTTCGGGAATTTCCTGTATCGAAACAACTTCCCGATTCTCGGCTCCAGACATCGTAGCAATTTCTTCATCATCTTTATCGAGAATTGTAGATGAAACAGGATCTTTCAACAGTTCTGGATTTAATTCAGGTGTACCTCGTAACATCGCAAAGACTGTGACTGTTCCAACGATAAACATAATTAATAATATGATCGCAAGCACCGTGAGAATGCGTTTCGCAAGTCCTTTCTTTGTCTTTCTAGGTTGTTTTTGTAATGCTTTTCGCCTTTCTGCCCTTGAACGATATTCCTCACTCATAACAGTTTCCTGCCTTTCAAAAAGGTAGTTTCATTGAAAACACAATTAACCAAAATAAATTTTATCAATAACTGATAGATAGTCAATTCTAGGTTGATACTTTATCGGGACAACTTCGCCATGTTGTTTGACATATGATAATGGAATCGATTTGCGTCCATCTTGTAAATGATCGTCCCAAAATATAAATAGGTGGTCGACACCTAATATAAAAATCGTATCAATATGAACAAATTTTAAAATAACAAAACAAATTCCACCTTGATTAACAACATTTTTCATATGTTCAATTTGGTGTGAATGAAAATTATTTAATGGAAATGACGTTTTATTTCTCGTTTCTTTCGCTTCAAAATCAATATATTTTCCGCGATAAACACCATTGTAGTCGGTTGTTGAAGCAAGCTTGAAATATGCCTCTGTTATGACAGCTGCACTTCGCTTCGGATAATCAACATTAACAATTTGAATTGGTGTAGGTTTTTTATGGATGACTGCTTTTCCTGTTTGCAAATAAAATTGATTCGTTACGTTTATATCTTCTTCAAGAGTCATCCCTCGGTTACCGAAATTTGTTTTCGTTTTCTTTGTGTTTTGTTCACTAAATGGGATGAATTTTTTACCATTTGGATAATGAAACATCGTTTGTCTCCTTCATTCCAAACTATGAATAAGAGAACAGCCTTTCTCTTTGAATTGATTTTACCGCTGATTCATAAAAAAGCAAACTATTATTACTTAAAAATTGTGACAAAATTGCACTTTCTTTGCCGAACAGTTACTAGTTTTGTCAAGTGAGAAGGGACTTCGCTTCATACATAGAATACATGGTCAATACTGAACGTATAAGAGGATGTTCAATAAGGGGCTGAAAATCCACTGTGCATTTCTTCGTTACGGTCTAAAAAACACCGTCGGTTTTTTTATTCCGTGCCTCGATCTGCTTACACGTCTGATCCATGCCCTTTTTTGAACACGAACTATAAGGAGGTATTCAAAATGAGAACGGTCTTTAAAACAAAAGAAGTGTCTCAAGAATTAGGAGTTAACCCGACAACAGTGCAAAGATGGGTGAAATATTTTAAGCTTCCTTGTGAAAAAAATGAACATGGGCATTATCTATTTAACGATACGAACATTTTACAATTAAAAGAAATTAAACAACAACTAAATCTTGGTTTACCAATGTCGCAAGTTAAAGTTACACACTTAAATGAATACGATTTTACGGGAGCAGAGGACATGACACACAATAAAATAAACGATGTGTTAAAGAAGTTTAACGCCATGACTACTCGTTTAGAAAATGTAGAATATCAATTAGGAGAAAAAGCGACGAACGTCGTTAATATCCAATTGCTACAACATCGGCGTGAACTAGAAAAACTATATAAATTAGTCGAAAACTTAAAAAGCGAAATTGAGCAATTAAAAGCTGAAAAACCGAAGGAAGAGGATGTTATTCCTTATAAACAAAAACAAAAAGCACAAAGAAATTGGTTTGCTAGTTTTTTAAATATGCTTTGAGAGGTTAATTTGATAAACTGAAATCGTTGGGGGTGTTCCATTGAATACTAACGATTTACAAAAATTGCGACATTTAACAAATCAACTCTTAAGTTTTAACAAACAAGCATTTGAAAAATATGCGACAGCAAAAGCAGATGATAGTTACGTTGCTGATTTTTATAAAGATGTAAAACCTTTCGCTGACGAAGTTTTTAACACAGCTTCAAATTGGAAACAGTTAGCCTTGGATTGGCTCAAAAAGGAAGAAATCAAATATCTTTATCCTCAACAAATCGAAGATTGTTACGAAAATTTATTAATCGTTTCAGTTAAAGCTTTTCAAAAAGACACAGGTCGAAGGCGATTTAATGAAATGATTAAGTCCATCGATTATGTATTAAACACAATATTGTCCCGTATTGCATAACTGATTTATAAAAAAACTGGCAAAACGCCAGTTTTTTTGTTAGAAAAATGAGCTTATTTTTGTATATAGTCTCATATAACGTGATTATTCACGATCTCGTCATATTGGCTCACGCATCATTTTAATCCCTCATCTATTATAAATTCTCCTATATGATAATACTGTTAGAACGACGATATGGCCGTTATTAGTAGTAAATAGAGGGTAATTCCTTCAGTCTCCAGTTTATAGAGAATAAATCCAAAATACTCAAATTTTTTCCTTTTGCTTTTTCCAATCGTTCCCTTTATGCTGACTCATAACGTTGCTCCATGAAGTTGGGAGGTGAAAAGCACTGAGCACTACACTGCTAAACTCTTCACCATTATTAAAAAGTGAAAACACTATATTTAGAGAACCGACTGAAAATGATGGTTCGAAAATGTATACACTTGTTAAAAAAACGAAAGTCCTCGATTTGAATTCACCATACAGTTATTTAATGTGGGCAAAATATTTTAACAAAACTTCAATTATAGCGGAAATAGACGATGAACTTGTAGGGTTTATTTCTGGATTTATTCAACCCCACTCCCCTCATACGTTATTCGTATGGCAAGTAGCAGTAGACAAATCTCAAAGAGGGAAGGGACTAGCAACAAACTTGTTAGTAAATCTTCTAAAACAACTTGAAGACAAAAATATTCACTATCTGGAGGCAACTGTAACCCCTTCAAATCTACCTTCAAGAAATTTATTCACAGGTTTAGCGAATAAATTAGAAACAAACTGTAAAGTAAAAGAATGTTTTTCAGCTGAACAATTCCCTGACTCTACGCATGAACCCGAGTTTACTTATCGAATTGGTCCGCTTAAATAAATTTTAAAAAAGTTTTAAATTTTAATGGAGGTATGTAAACTTAATGACGACTGTTAAAGAAAAATCTGAAGTTGGTCTAAATATTTTTGAAAAGTACGAATCAGAAGTCAGAAGCTACAGCCGCAGTTTTCCTACTGTATTTAAAAAAGCAAAAGGCTACAAAGTATGGGACGTTGACAACAAAGAATATATTGATTTTTTTGCGGGTGCTGGAACTTTAAACTATGGGCACAATAACGAGCAAATGAAAAAGCTACTTCTCGATTATATTGAACAAGATTTTATTACGCACAGTTTAGACATGGCAACTGTTGCAAGGGCAGAATTTCTAGAACGTTTCAATGAAGTAATCCTTAAACCACGCGACCTTGATTACAAAATAATGTTTCCAGGTCCGACAGGAACAAATACAGTTGAAAGTGCATTGAAGTTAGCTAGAAAAGTAACTGGTCGTGATAAGGTGATTAGTTTTACGAATGCATTTCACGGTATGACGATCGGTTCACTATCCGTTACTGGAAATTCCTTTAAACGTATCGGAGCAGGAATTCCTTTGAACAACAGTGTATCAATGCCTTTTGATAATTATCTAGAAGATGGAGATTCAATTGCTTATATCGAGCAATTTCTTGAAGATAGCGGAAGCGGACTAGATATGCCTGCAGCAATCATCTTAGAAACGGTTCAAGGAGAAGGAGGAATTAACGCGGCTAGCTTTGAATGGTTAAGAGAAGTCGAAAGAATATGTAGAAAGTTCGATATATTGCTAATTGTCGACGATGTTCAAGCTGGATGCGGGCGAACAGGAAGTTTCTTTAGCTTTGAACCCGCTGGAATAAATCCTGATATCGTCTGTCTCTCAAAGTCAATCGGAGGTTTTGGTCTTCCAATGGCTTTAACGTTAATTAAAAAAGAGTATGATATTTGGGAGCCAGCCGAACATAACGGCACATTCCGAGGCAACAATTTGGCGTTTATCGCAGCTACCGAAGCATTGCGTTTTTGGGAAACTGATGAATTCTCAAAAGAGATTGCTGATAAGTCTAAAATGATGAGCGAATTTCTTGAGCAAATTGTAGATGAATATAAGGAGTTAGATGCTGAAACGCGAGGCAGAGGGTTAATGCAAGGCGTTGCATGTAACAAAGCTGGGCTTTCTGTAAAAATTTGTGCCGAAGCATTTAAAAGAGGACTTTTAATGGAAACGTCCGGACCGAATGATGAAGTTTTTAAGTTTCTACCTCCTTTAATTATAGATAAAAAAGGTTTAGAACAAGGTTTTTCAATTGTAGAAGAAAGCATTCAAGCAGTCTTAAATCAATAGCAAATGTAACATCAAAAGGAGAATATCGACATGATCGTTAAAACATTAGATGAAATTATTAATACAGAAAATGATGTTAGAGCTGAAACATGGGCAAGCCGGAGGTTTTTATTAAAAAAAGACGGCATGGGATTTTCTTTCCATGAGACAATCATTTATGCTGGTACAGAAACACACATCTGGTATAAAAATCACTTAGAAGCCGTTTATTGTGTTGGTGGAGAAGGTGAAATTGAAACGATTGCAGACGGAAAAATTTATCCGATTAAAGACGGCACGATGTATGCATTAAACGAGCATGATGAGCATTATTTACGCGCAAAAACAGACCTCAGATTAATTTGTGTGTTCAACCCGCCACTCACTGGTCAAGAGGTCCATGATAAAGATGGAGTTTATCCACTATTAGAAGATTAATATTTTTTTTAAAAAAAGCAGCAGGTGTGAATCGATGGTTCCTCCTGTTGCTTTTTGCTATGATTTTCTTTAAAGCCATCTTCTTGTGCTGTAAAGGGACTCGAAGTCTTTGATAAAGACGATTTAACCGTCGTGTATGTTGTTCAACCACTCGATTTAAACGCGTTATTTCACGATTTTGACGTTCATTTTCTCGTTTTAAAGCAGTGACCCGTCTTTGAAGATTTGATACGAAAGGTTGTTGTCTTTCAAAACTTTCATCTTGATCCTGCATATTGTAAGGCTCATACTCTAAAAACTGCTGGTACAGATAAAAAAAATTCAGGTTGAAAATCGTAAAAATTTTTCACACTCCCTGTATAAATATTTAGGTAAATATGCCATATCATATGACTATACGAGCAAGGGGTTAGGGCATTGTTCAGAATCACAAAAAATATTAAAAAAGGAATTTTTGCAAATGAAAAACATTGAAAAATTAAACGAAATAAAAGAAATCATAGCAAAACATAAAATTACGTTGCTATTTATTTCACAACCAAATTGTTCAGTTTGTCACGCATTATTACCTCAAGTTGAATTACTTCTGAAGAAATTTCCAAACATTCAATCGCTACATATTGATTCAGAAAAAACTCCGGAAATTATTGGGGAATACTTAATTTTTTCGGCACCAGTAGTTATTGTACTTGTTGATGGCAAAGAAATGATTAGAAAAGCGAGGTTCGTCCCCATTAAAGAGCTTGAAGACGACATCACTAAACTGATTAATGCAATATAATGTAGTTCATTAAAAGCATAAGTTTCAATAAGCTTTCATAAGTTATTTATGGTACATAACCAAAATAGTTGGCTGTCCTATTACAAATTATAATGGTTAAACATAAAGTAGTAGTGTAGCGAATATTAAAGGGAGGAGAGATTTTTAATATGAGTTGGTTCCCTAGACAGCCAAGACCTACTACTTTACGACCTATTGTGTGTCCTACGAGAACAATCGTGAAAAATGTATATCACCCATATGTCGTTCCTGTTATACATCCAACCCATACGAAATATAATCATCACAAAATTTATCAATACCAGCACCACTGTCCGCATACGGTATCACATCACCAGTCTGTCTCTCATCAACACGTGAATTGTAATTGTCCTAGATGCCGTTACTAAAAAAGAACGACTCGAACACGTAAAACCTTTACTTTTAAAGTGAAATACCTCCTCATTACACCTAAGAACGAACCTAAAATACAGAGGTTCGTTTTCTTTTTAAAAACGAAAATTGACAATTTCATAAGCATCTGAAAAAATAAGAATTAAATGGAATGAACAAGTGAGGTGGACAGATGAAACCCGAATATAACATTCAATTGACTCCGAAAGATGTCTTAGAAAAAGATTTTAAAATTAGTGTACGTGGCTATAAACAAGATGAAGTCGATAAGTTTCTCGATATAATAATAAAAGATTATGAGCGTTTCCAGATTGAGTTCGAAAAATTACAAAATGAAAACACACGTTTAAAAAGGGAATTAAACAAATTAAGCGAGTTACAAAAAAGAACAAATACATCAGCAGGCAATACAAACTATGATATCTTAAAACGTTTATCTAACTTGGAAAAGCACGTTTTCGGAAGTAAACTTGCCGAGGATTAACCGTGAAAACTTGCAATACTCTTATTATTATTATATAATGAGGAGTGGTCAATTAGTAAGTAACGTTCAGGTAATCGCTGCATTTTTTCAAATGTAGAGGAAAGTCCATGCTCGCACGGTCTGCGATGACCGTAGTGTTCGTGCCTAACGAAACAATAAGTTAGGGTAATTCAGTTTTTTGACTGAATTAACGGCTGGACAAACACCTACGTCATAATGCGTTATGATAAGGTGTGCGCCTATAAAAGTGCCACAGTGACGTAGTTCTCATGGAAACGTGAGAAGTGGAACGCGGTAAACCCCACGAGCGAGAAACCCAAAATAATGGTAGGGGAGCTTTCTCGAAGGAATTGAACGGAGAGAAAGCCGGATTATATATCCGGAGATAGATGATTACCACCTGAGTACGAGGTGAAAACCGTTCGCAGTACAAAGGTACAAAACATGGCTTATAGAACGTTACTTACGTGACTGCTTTATGACAAGTCCTTTCTAACCTAAGGACTTTTTTCATTTACATAATCGGATAAAACAAAATCGTTTAACTGATAATAATGTTTAAGAATATACAATGGAGCCAATACAATGAATCATTTTACGCTAATTGCAACGGCGGCAATGGGAATTGAAGCGCTCGTGGCGAAAGAAGTAAAAAACTTAGGTTTTGAAAACGTTAAAGTTGATAACGGAAAAGTTATGTACGAATCTAGCTCAAAAGGAATTGCACGTTCAAATCTTTGGCTAAGAACAGCAGACCGTGTAAAACTTTTAGTCGGAGAATTTAAAGCGACAACATATGATGAGTTATTTGAACAAACAAAAGCATTACCTTGGAGCGATTTATTACCTCGTGATGCTAAATTTCCTGTTATCGGAAAATCAATAAAATCGAAATTATACAGTGTTCCTGATTGTCAGGCAATCGTAAAAAAAGCGATTGTTGAAAGCCTTAAAGAGAAATATAATGTTTCATGGTTTGAAGAAACGGGAGCAACATACCGAATTGAGATTGCATTACATAAAGATATCGCAACGTTAACGATTGATACGAGCGGGGATGGACTTCATAAACGAGGATATCGTTATTTACATAATGTAGCACCATTGAAAGAAACGTTAGCTGCTGCGATGATTATGCTAACAAATTGGCAATATGATCAACCTTTTGTCGATCCATTTTGTGGTTCTGGCACGATTCCAATCGAAGCAGCGATGATCGGTCAAAATATTGCTCCGGGTTTTAATCGATCGTTCGTTTCACAAAAATGGCATCTTCTAAGTTCTAAAGATTGGAGAGAAGCAGCAGAAGAAGCTGAAGACTTAGCTAAATATGATCGTAACTTACAGATAATGGGAACTGATATTGATCATAAAATGGTTGAACTTTCCGTAAATAACGCCGAAGAAGCTGGCTTGTCTGAACTTATTACATTTAAACAAATGCAAGTAAAAGATTTTCACCGAAAAGAAGTTGGCGGCTACATTGTCTGTAATCCACCCTATGGAGAAAGGATAGGAGAGAAAATTCAAGTGGAACAGCTTTACCGAGATATGGGGGAAACATTTCAACAGTTCCCTACTTGGTCTGTCTACGTACTGACTTCAAATGAAAAATTTGAAACATTTTATGGCAAGCGAGCTACAAAAAAACGCAAACTTTACAACGGTAGAATAAAAACAGATTACTATCAATTTTTCGGGGAACGAACCAAATCATTTGGAAAACATTAGATGTATCGTTTATACTGCATATAACAAAGCTAGATTTTAGGGGTGAAAATTATGTCAGCTGAAGACTTAGAAACAACCATTAAAAAAATTATTAATGAAAAGAAAAGAATTGCTGTCGTCGGATTATCTGACAATCCCGAACGTACTTCTTACACTGTAACGGAAGCGATGCAAAATGCTGGTTATGAAATTTTTCCTGTAAACCCAATGATCGATGAATGGAAAGGAATTCCTGCTTTCAGTTCTTTGAAAGAAATTGACGACCACGTTGAAGTTGTAAATGTGTTTCGACAAAGTAAATTTTTACCTGAAATTGCGAAAGAAACGGTTGAGATCGGTGCTGACGTATTATGGGCACAACTCGGAGTAGAACATGAAGAAGCTAAAGAATATGCCGAAAAACATGGTGTGACCGTCGTTATGAATCGATGCATTAAAGTAGAACATGCAAAATATAAAAATAAAGCATAAACAAAACTCGGCATTGCCGAGTTTTCTCTTTCTACAAAAAATTCATGTTTTTAATAGTCATTTATGCTATTCTAATATGGAACTTTTTGCTTATTTCAATAGAAACGTGCGTTCCCTTATGGTAAACTAAATTTACGGTTAGTTTTTTGAAAGGAGTTCAACTGCTTTTATGACAAAAAATTATATTGAATATAATGATGACACGATCCAAGTGTTAGAAGGTCTAGATGCAATTCGAAAACGTCCTGGAATGTACATAGGGAGCACTGATAGTCGAGGATTGCATCATCTTGTCTACGAAATTGTTGATAATTCCGTTGACGAAGCGTTAGCAGGATTCGGAAATAAAATTACAGTAACGATTCATGAGGACAATAGCGCGAGTATAAGTGATGAAGGGAGAGGAATGCCTGTTGGTATGCATCAATCGGGCAAACCGACTCCCGAAGTCATTTTAACTGTGCTCCATGCGGGTGGAAAATTTGGACAAGGTGGTTATAAAACTAGTGGGGGACTTCATGGTGTTGGAGCAGCCGTAGTAAATGCCTTAAGTGAATGGTTAGAAGTAACAATTCATCGTGATGGTCAAACATACTGGCAACGGTTTGAAAGCGGTGGAAAACCAGTAACAACCCTAGAAACAATTGGAAAAACAAAAAAAACGGGAACAACGATTCAATTTAAACCTGACGCTTCAATTTTTTCAGTTACAACCTTTAATTATGACACATTAAGCGAACGTTTACGAGAAGCTGCTTTTTTATTGAAAAATCTTAAAATTGAGCTTATTGATGAACGATACGACAATAAAGAAACATACCACTATGAAACAGGAATTGAAGCGTTTATCGATTATTTAAATGAAGATAAAGAAACTCTTCATCCTGTTGTCATGTTTGAAGGTATTCAATCTGATATTCAAGTCGAATTCGCATTTCAATATAACGATGGCTTTACAGAAAACATTTTATCATTTGTTAATAACGTGAGAACAAAAGACGGCGGTACACATGAATCTGGTGCAAAAACAGCAATGACACGTGTCATGAACGACTATGCTAGAAAAGTACAACTTCTAAAAGAAAAAGACAGTAACTTAGACGGCAGCGATCTACGTGAAGGATTTACAGCGATCACCTCTGTAAAAATTTCAGAAGATAAGCTTCAGTTTGAAGGCCAGACAAAAGGAAAACTAGGTACAACTGAAGCCCGTTCAGCGGTTGATGCCGTCATCTCTGAGCAACTTACATACTTTTTAGATGAAAATCCACAAACTGCAGAAATGCTTATAAAAAAAGCAATTCGAGCTTCACAAGCAAGAGAAGCAGCTAGAAAAGCGAGGGAAGAAGCACGTTCAGGGAAAAGAAATCGAAGAAGAGACTCGATTTTAAGTGGAAAATTAACTCCTGCCACATCGAGAAATCCCGAACGTAATGAGTTGTACCTCGTTGAAGGAGACTCGGCAGGGGGCTCGGCAAAGCAAGGAAGAGACAGACGGTACCAAGCTGTGCTTCCACTCCGAGGTAAAGTAATCAACACTGAGAAAGCTAGGTTAGAAGATATTTTTAAAAATGAAGAAATCAATACGATTATCCATGCGATCGGAGCTGGAGTCGGTCCAGACTTTACAATCGAAGATATCAATTACGATAAAATCATTATTATGACAGATGCGGATACAGACGGTGCTCATATTCAAGTGTTACTCCTCACCTTTTTCTATCGATATATGAAGCCATTAGTCGAAGCTGGTAAAATATTTATCGCATTACCCCCGCTTTACAAAGTAAGCAAAGGCAGTGGACAAAACGAAAAAATAGAATATGCCTGGAGCGATGATGACTTACAAAAAGCGATAAAAGCTGTCGGAAAAGGTTACAATATTCAACGATATAAAGGTTTAGGAGAAATGAATGCAGATCAACTTTTTGAAACGACAATGAACCCTGAAACGCGAACACTCATTAGAGTGAAGATCGAAGACGCAGCAAGAGCGGAAAGAAGAGTGACAGTATTAATGGGAAATAAAGTTGAACCGAGACGAAAATGGATTGAGTCAAACGTTCAATTTGGTCTGAACGAAGACACGAACATTCTCGATAATGAAAACATACAAACAGAACAGACAAACAATGAAAAGGAACAACTCGAACTAGAATTTTAATAAGGGTGATTAATAGGTGACTCAGGCAGAAAAATTTCTTGACCTACCGCTTGAAGAAGTAATTGGGGACCGTTTCGGTCGTTATAGTAAATATATAATCCAAGATCGAGCATTGCCCGATGCTAGGGATGGGCTAAAACCTGTTCAACGAAGAATTTTGTTTGCGATGCATCACGACGGCAATACAGCAGATAAACCGTATCGAAAAGCAGCGAAAACAGTCGGAAACGTAATCGGAAATTATCATCCGCATGGAGACTCATCTGTATATGAAGCAATGGTAAGAATGAGTCAAGATTGGAAAGTTCGATATCCACTCATTGAAATGCATGGCAACAATGGTAGCATCGACGGAGATCCACCTGCTGCAATGCGTTATACCGAAGCGAGACTATCACCAATTTCTTCTCAATTGTTGCGGGATATCGAAAGACAAACAGTAGAGTTTGCCCAAAACTTCGACGATACCCAAGAAGAACCTATCGTCCTACCGGCTATGTTTCCAAATCTTCTCGTTAATGGTTCGACTGGAATTTCCGCTGGATATGCAACAGAAATTCCACCGCACCATTTAGGAGAAGTCATTGATGCAGTCATTATGCAAATGGAAAATCCCAACTGCACGTTAGAAAATTTAATGACAGTTGTAAAAGGTCCTGACTTTCCTACTGGTGGAATTATTCAAGGGCTTGATGGAATCAAAAAAGCGTATGAAACAGGTAAAGGAAGAATTATAGTTCGCGGCGTTGCTACTATCGAACGTCTGCGTGGCGGGCGTGAACAAATAACGATTACTGAAATTCCAGCTGATGTCAATAAGGCAAACTTAGTTAAAAAAATAGATGAACTCCGTCTTGATCGAAAAGTTGAAGGGATCGCTGAAGTACGTGACGAAACAGATCGCACGGGACTGCGAATTGTTATTGAGTTACGAAAAGATGCGGACGCAAATGGAATTTTAAATTATTTGTACAAAAATACTGATTTGCAAATAACATATAACTTTAATATGGTTGCAATTTATAATAAAACTCCTCAACTAATGGGTTTAAAAAAGTTGTTAAACGCTTATATTGAGCATCAAAAAGAGGTCGTTACGAATCGTTCAAATTACGACTTACATAAAGCGAAAGAAAGATTGCATATCGTTGAAGGTCTTATCAAAGCGATTTCTGTTCTTGATGAAGTAATTACAACGATTCGTCAATCTAAGGACAAACAAGATGCCAAAAAAAGATTAAGCACACAATTTGGCTTTACCGATCAACAGGCTGAAGCAATCGTCACTTTACAACTTTATCGTTTAACTAACACCGACATTACAACGTTACAAAAAGAATTGACCGACTTAGAAAAACAAATTAAACAACTTGAATCTATATTAAATAGTGAAAAAAAGTTAATTCAAGTCATTAAAAAAGAATTAGTTCTTGTTAAGAAAAAATATAGTGATGACAGGCGTACGAAGATTGAAGAAGAAATTGAGGAAATTAAAATTAACCTGGAAGTCACTGTGCCACAAGAAGATGTCATTGTTACAGTTACGAGAGATGGTTATGTTAAAAGAACGAGTTTACGCTCATATAGTGCGTCTAATCGAGATGATATCGGAATGAAAGAAACGGACAGATTGCTCGTCAAACTCGATATGAATACGACCGATACATTACTATTATTTACAGATCAAGGCAATTATCTTTATATTCCAGTCCATATGCTCCCCGATATTCGCTGGAAAGATCCGGGAGTGCATATCGCTAATCTCGTGTCAATGGAGGAAAAAGAAAGTCTCGTAAACGCCGTTCCAGTCAAAGATTTCGATTCAGATGAATATGTAATTTTTATTACAAAAAACGGTCTCATTAAAAAAAGTGAATTGAAACTTTATAAAGCTCAACGAACATCTCGCTCACTAATGGCACTTAAATTAAGAGAGGGCGATAAAATCGTTTACGTTGCAAAAACAACAGATAAAAACGACGAAATTATTATTGCAACAAAAAATGGCTTTTGCTTACGATACCTCTTAAATGAGGTCAACCCTGTTGGTTTAAGAACATTAGGTGTGAAAGCAATTGAATTTAGAAAAGTCAATGACGAAATTGCAGGTGCAGTTATAGTAAATGATGAAATAGAAAATGACATACTCGTTATAACCCAACGGGGTGCATTTAAAAAAATGTCCCCCAAACTGTTTGAACGGTCAAAGCGAGCGAGACGCGGTGTGCCAATTTTAAGAGAATTAAAAGCAAACCCACATGAGATTATTGCTTTTCAATTAATTGGAAAAAAAGAAGACGTACATGTACAAACAGAAGCGAACAAGATTACGATACTTTCATCAGCTTCAATTCGTCACGGAGACTTTACGAATAACGGCTCATTTTTAATCAATGTTAAACAACTCGGCTCTATTAATGACGTTTGGACAATGTCACTTGAGTAAAATTACGTACCCACTTTTCATAGTGGGTATATTTATTTTATATATTCGTTAGCAGTGGAACTACCTGGATAGCTGTTTTTTCTTTTATAGAATAATCTTTCAGTTATTATGCAAAATAAGACCAATCTTAATTGAAGGAGTGGAATAAAGAATGAGTGAACATTTACAGCAAACACTTTCCTATCTATCATCGGAAATCAATCGAATTCAAACGATAGCAGGAACACTCTCAACTGTTGAAACCGAACATCATAAAGAATTGACAAATCTAAGTGATGATTCTAAACTGCTACAAATCGCGTCAGAAGAACAAAGCGCATCACGGCAATTAGGAGAAATTAAAAACATTTGTTTAGCTCTATCTCAAAAAATTGAAGATTTACAAAGCAACTTACCTTAATAAAGAAGGTGAACGGCCATGTTTAATTTTGTCAGTCGTCTAACAAGGAAAATAGCGAATGAAGTAGTAGATAAAGCGTTAGAACGTGTTACAAAGGATCAATACACCGAAAATTTATTCGAAATGATTCCTGTTGCAAAAAAAGTGGGTGTCATTAATTTAATGGAAAATGTAATGCGTGCCGAACAAGGAATTCCACCCGGCAGACCACTTGGTAGCCATATGCGATTTTCACCATGGGACAAGCTTTTATTTAATCCGGTTCACTTGCACCGTTTTCCGACGCCTGAAAACGTCGGAATCGTAAGTTCGGTTACAATCGGAAAAAAAGCAAAAAAACCTTTAACAATTTCAACTCCAATTATGATCGCTGCGATGTCATTCGGTGGTGCCTTAAGCAAAAACACAAAAATTGCACTCGCAAAAGGAGCATCAAAAATCGGCACAGCTACGAACACAGGTGAATCAGGTCTAATGGAAGAAGAAAGAGAAGCAGCGTCACTATTAATCGGGCAATACAATCGTGGCGGCTGGCTTAACGAACCTGAAAAATATAAAAGGCTTGATGCAATTGAAATCCAACTTGGTCAAGGAGCACAAGGTTCAACTCCGCAAAGAACATCGGCAAAAAACATTGGTGAGGAATATCGGGAAGTATACGGACTCAATGAAGGGGAAGATGCACTCATTCACTCGAGATTACCGGGCGTTGATACAAAAGAACAATTTATTGCGCTTGTAAAAAGATTAAAGGAGGAAACAGGTGTTCCAATTGGCTTAAAAATTGCAGCTACACACCATCTTGAAAAAGAACTTCAAATCGCCTTGCAAGCAGAAGTCGATTTTATTACTATTGACGGCGCAGAAGGAGGAACCCATGCTGCACCTCCAATATTAGAAGATGATTTAGGTTTACCTACAATTTATGCCGTTTCTAGAGCCTCGAAATTTTTAGTAAAAAAAGAGGCGAAAAATAACGTCAGCTTAATCGCAACAGGTGGCCTCGTTACACCTGGAGACTATTTAAAAGCACTCGCACTTGGAGCAAATGCAATTTACATTGGTACAATCGCGGTTATGGCCTTAATCGGAGAGCAAATGACAAAAGTTTTACCTTTTGAAGCACCAACAGGGATGGCCGTTTATAATGCAAAAGCGACAGATCAGTTAGATGTTGATAAGAGTGCAAACAATTTGTTCAACTATTTAAATGCAGCAACACAAGAAATGGGACTCGTTTGTTACTCACTTGGTAAAACAAGCTTGACCGATGTGTCAATGAGCGATTTATGTACATTAGATCCATTTTTATCAAGAGCTCTAGGAATTGAATTAGGTTATGTTTCTCCTGAAGAACAAAAGCAATATTTTGAGGGATTTACAGATTTACCGTTACACGAAATGACACGACAAAACAACATTGCTGATGATCCATCACAAGAACAACTTCATTAAAAAACTAAGGGGCCAAATCTTATTTTGTGCTCCCCTAGCTTTATTTTTGGTTCCTATAATATATATTATGTAAACTTAATAATTTCTCGTCGGATATACAGAAAATTCTTTAAGCTCTCTTACGACACGAGAAATCGGTAATCCAACGACATTATAGAAATCGCCGGTAATCTCCTTTACAAACATAGCCCCAAGACTCTGGATTCCATAAGCACCTGCTTTATCATACGGGTTATCTGTCGCTACATACCACTCGATTTCCGATTTGGATAATGACCAAAAAGTTACTTTCGTCTGCTCCACAAATATCCTCTCATCATTATATGAATGAATTATGACCCCAGTAAATACATCATGAACATCTCCGCCTAACGCTGAAATCATTTTGAAAGCCTCTTCCCTATTTTTTGGTTTTTCAAATATCGTTTGGTTGTATGAAACGACTGTATCTGCAGCTAAAATGACTTCATTATTATCTTGTATTGGAACATTCCTGCCTTTACGGATTGCCAATTGTTTCACTTTTTCTTCTGGATCACTTGTAATGATTTGAGATTCATCAACGGTTGGATTACGAACTGTAAAAGGAATTTTCACTTGGTTTAGAAGTTCCTGTCGTCTTGGTGACGATGATGCTAAGATTAGCGTTTTCATTACTGCTTCAGCCTCCTAATTTTCCTAATTTTAAACCTATTTAAAGTATCCATTCGTTTATTGAAATAATCTTTAGAAACTGGATTTCTCTTTTAATTGTTTTTCAAATGTTTTCCCCACCTCTTCTGCAATAACATTATTTCCTTTGCATGAGATACTTCTTCTTTCGGCGTTTCCAAAATAAATGGAATGTCATTAAGCTGAGGAGTCTTTACAATTTGGTCAAATTGATTTTCCTTTATATAACCTGCACCAAAAATGAGTGCATGACGATCTTTTCCTGAACGAGTAGCATAGTTTGAATTGTTAAAATGAACAACCTCTAAATGTTCAAAATAGTCTAACTCAACCCCTTTAAGAAATAGTTGAGACCAATTTTCACCGTCCCATAACCCACAGGAAAACGCATGACATGTATCGAAGCAAAATCCGACTTTTTCAGGATAATCACATAATTTTCGAATTTGAGTAAGCTCTTCTAACGTCGTTCCGAATGCTCCGGGGAATCCCGCATTGTTTTCTAATATAAGTTTCCCCTTCCCTTCCCATTTACTTAACACGTCATTTAGCATGTCTATTATTAGTTTGTAACTTTGGAGGGTACTTAATGATTGCAACCGTTTTCCAAAATGTACGACAACCCCTATTGAACCACATGCTTCTGCAATCTCTAGATCATTTAATAACGAATGAATGATTTGTTTGCGCTTTTCATTATTAGATGGGGTTAGGCTAGTCGGATAAGGAGAATGAGCAACTGATAAAAGATTATTTTTCTCGCAAAACAATTTACATGTTTCTGTATCATTTCGATCGAATTGTTTTAATGATAAGCTTTTCGGGTTTTTCGAAAAGTATTGAAACGCAGAAGCATTTATCGCTTCTGCTCTTTTAGCAGCACCTATATACCCTTCCTTAATCGATAGATGACAACCGAATTTCATTATGAAAACTCCTTCATAATATTTACATCGTTTCATACCATTCTTCAACAATATTTCTATTATCCACTGAAAACGACTATTTCTTGCGTCAGTTAAGGAAATATTTCCTTTGTATGGAGCATAGAAGGATAAATGACACGTATTTATTAAAAGATGGAACAACACTTTTACGTGGATTTAGACATGACCCTTCTAGCCACTAGATGAATGTTGTGCCTGAACAAATCATCCTGGTCAACGATTCAAGTCGGAGTGATTGAGGAAGTAGAGATACATAGGAGCTTGTAAATATCCACAAGTAGACATACGTACAAGTATATCAATTCTAGTTATTCAGATATTTGGAGTTTGAATGGTTTCATCTACCATTAACAAACAGAGGTCTAAAACGAGTATGGGGCGTAGTAGACTCATATGGTAACGGAACGTACAAAAACGCCCGTGAAGTAGACGAAATGAGTGGTAACCCTATTAGTAATTCTCATCTCAGTGGCTGACAAAGATGAAGGATAAGTTAGCCTAGCTTATGGTGGCTTACAATTAACTGTGCCGCATTACACTTTCTTCACAATAATGGCTTTCGTATTTTTAAAATGTTTACAATCATTGATTTGCTCTTCTTCAATAATTCCTAACGTAATCGCTGATTCAATTTTTTTCTGATCCGGTTTTTTAATCACTTGAATACAGTCATGTAAATTTAACTCCTCTAGACGCTTCACCGTTTTCGCATCATCAAAGTAGTTCGATTTTCTAATTTGTCTTTGCAATTTATATTGTCCGATATATATTTCGCCCTTTTGATTTTCTCCTGCTGTTTCGTCAAAGTAAAGATGGAACGATTGATTTAACTCTTTCATTTTCTTTTCTATCTCTTTTTTACGTTCACTCAGTTTAAAGTATCGTTCTAAGTCTTGTTCTGTAATAGATTGATGCTCTTGTCGTGGCATATTCTTTCCCTCCGCTGTATGAGTTACCTCATTTTATGATTAGAGGGAACAAAACATTCTTCAGTATACCTATTTAGCAAAAATATACTCCAATGAGATGAAAAGATAAACAACAATGTTGACGATTTTTGTAACATAAGCATATACATAAATTTAAGCTCTAATGTTTTAATAAGCATCATACGCTTTCAAAATTTAAAAATTGAGGTGAAAGCAGTTGAAAAATGAAAATTTTGATCAACCACTTTCGGTAGAACAATTTAGCCATCAACCTCTCCCTTTTTGTGCTTCTAGAGGTGACTACGCGCCACTGTTTACTGCTGATGCCTATGTGAATCATCAGATTCAAACTGTAAGTCTTGAAGAGCTACGTGGTTCGTGGGCGATTTTATTTTTCTATGCAAGCGACTTTACATTTGTTTGACCGACTGAGCTAGCAGCAGTTGCTGCTATTTATCCACAAATAAGAAACTTAGGTGCGGAATTATGGGCAATTAGTACAGACAGTATCTATTCACATAAAGTGTTTAAAGAAACATCTCCATCAGCGAGACTCGTGCAATACCCTTTGTTAAGCGATCGCAATCATTTCATTAGTCGTGCCTATCGGGTTCTCGATAACGATGCTGGAACTGCATTTCGGGCTACTGTCATTGTGAATCCTGAAGGTATAATTTCTGCGAAACTTGTATATCCACTAGAAGTCGGAAGAAACACTTATGAGATTCTTCGCCTTCTACAAGGTATTCAGTACGGTAAACAAACGGGGTTAGGCGTTCCAGCCAATTGGGTACCGGGAATGCAAGGAATTTCAAGGCGAACTGAAGACATTGGAAAAATATAATTGACCAAACATGATTCTGTTTTTTTAGTCAATGATTATATATTCTATTTAGTATTGAAGGCAGATTGTCATTAAAATTAATCAGATCAAACACATAAATATCATATAAATACTAAACTCTATGGTACCGTCAAGAATTTTGTGTAAGTCGATAGGGCTCTCACTTGAACTGTCAATATAATGGTGCTTAAGCAACCTTAACAACTATACAAAAAATGTCAGAAGGT